>JBARVS010000290.1:0-17871 GCA_049646385.1 Phormidesmis sp.
GATCTGTCCTGTGATTTGGCCAGTGAACTGGGAGGGGTCAGCCTGCGGATGATTAGAGACTAAGGGCTGTCTGCCTCTTGTTCCAGGCGCTGCAACTACGGTAGGTAGGTGGCTGTTTTTGGCAATGCGATCGCGTTCGCTTTGATCTCTAAAGGTTGCCAGGGCCTCTGTTGCGTCGGTGAAGCGATCGCGCCAGTCGTGCCGAATCAGTCGATCAATAAATTCTGCCAGGGGAATGCTCACTTCTGCTTGGGTGCGCCACTGCAAGCCCTGCTGAGCCTCGTAGCTAAATTGGTGATGGCGATCGCCAGTAAGGGCTTCAATGGCAATCAGGCCAAGGGCGTACAGGTCACTAGCAGGCAAGGGTTTGTCAGTGCCATGGGTGGCCGCCTGCAGCTGCTCGGGCGCGCTGTAAGGATGAGGGCTGAGCGGAATAGAGCATCCTAAGCTACCGTCTGCGGCAACTTGGCTTCGGGCTATTTTGGCGATCGCCCCAAAGTGAGTCACAAATATTTGTCCGCCTCTGTCCGAGCGAATCAGGTGCTGCGGATGCAGGTTTTGATGCACTAGCCCCTGCTCATGGGCAAAGGCAAGCGCGACCAGCACGTCTTTAATAAGCTGGCTAACGTAGCTTTCACTTAGCCGCTTGCGTGGCGTCAGCTCTTTGCTGAGTGGATGACCCTCGATGTGGTCTTGAATGAGATAAAAAGTGCCAAGCGAGTGATCCTTTTGTTCTTTAAGCGGTTTACCAGACAAATCACCAGCGCTGTGGAAGTAAGCAAGCACTCTAGGAATTTGAGGATGACGGCCCAGCCGTTCTAACAAATGGGCTTCTCGCTCTAGCCGATGGCGAATTTCGCGCTGATGGTAGGGAATAGCGGTGATCAGACAAAGAGGGCGGTGCAGATGACGGCGATCGCCCGCCAAATAGACGCGGCTAAAGTCTGTGCAGGTTAGCTGCGACTCAATTTCAAAGCGATTCTCAAGAATTTGGCTGATCATTCGCAAAGGCTAAAAACGAATAGCGATATTTGACAATGGTATCTGAGAGAGGGCGTGATCGATATCACGTTTTTAGGTGCCTCACAGAGTGCCAATCTGCTTTTGAGAGTTCATAAAGGCAGTGTTCTTGCAGCTCACAGCCCGCTGATACGCTGGGATGCATAAAGGTGTGTGGCGATCGCTGCATTCCTATCCTGCGCATGACGGCCTGCGATCGCTGGTTATTCAGCGTTGTAAAAGCGACAATATTATCTAGCTTAAGGACATCAAACCCAAAGGCAATCGCGGCTTTTGCAGCTTCGGTTGCATAGCCTTTACCCCAGTAGGGATAGTCGAGTCGCCAGCCAACTTCTACACAAGGACTAAAAGGCAGCTCGGCTGAAGGACTATTAAGCCCCACAAAGCCGATAAAGCGGTGCTCGTCTTTGACTTCTACAGCCCACCAGCCCCAGCCCCTCGTTGCGATCGCGTGGGTACTTCTTTCAGCTAGCGCGTCGCTCTCCTGTCGCGATAGCGCTTGTGGAAAAAATTCCATTACCCGCGCGTCAGCGTTTAGCTGGGCAAACGGTGCTTTGTCAGCCTCAGTCCACTGCCGTAACCGCAGCCGAGCCGTTTCTAGCCCGTATGTCATAGTCTTTCGGCAATCTGCTTGAGCCGCTGTAGCTGCGCTTCCATGTCTTTTTTTGTCCAGCCTGCTGCAAACTGCTGAAAGCCAAAGCTGATCAGTGGATTAGGAATCTCGAACTCAAAGCGATTGAGTAAGGTTGTGCCGGGAGTGCTGCCTTGGCTAGCTGGCTGGCATTCCCAGCGATCGCACCCCTTAAAAAACCCGTCAAAGCCCCATACGATGAGCCCTGGCGATCGCTCAACGACCGTACTGCGTAGCGTGGGTGCTAGCAGCGGCACCTTCAGCTTAAAGTCAAACTCGCTGCCAACCGCCGTTCTCCACGCGCCAACTGGCTCACACACCAGCGCTGGATTTAGCCACTGGTTCATCAGCGGTTGCTCTGTAAAACAACGTTCTACCGCCGTCGCTGCTGTACGAATGAAAACAGACTGCTCGTAGATATTTTTCATCAGACTTTTGCCACTTGACTAACAGCGGCTCGCTCGAAGGCTGCGGTGGCTTCAAGGGTTGCAGGCACGTTGAAAAAAGACTGGGCGATCGCCTCAGAAAACGTGAAGGTATTCACCCCTTGCGCCGCTAATACAGAAATATCTTCAATCTCTCTAATGCTAGCCGTCAGCAGCCGAGTTTGACTGCCTACACCGTTAAGCACCTGCTGCATCTTTGCTAAATCTGCTCGGCCATCGCGTCCTAAGTCATTCATGCGGCCTAGATAAGGAGCTGCATAGCTAGCGCCAATCGCAGCGGCAATCACGACCTGATGAACGGTGTATATAGCCGTCAGGGTTACGGGCACGCCGCTGTGGATCAAGGCTTTGGCGGCGGTCGTGCCGATTTGGGTGGCGGGCAGCTTGACGACAATGCGCGAGTCGATACTGGCGAGCGATCGCCCAACCGTTTCAAGCTGAGCGGCTGAGTCGCCCCAAGCCTGCAGATGTACTTCCTGTGCGCCTAGCTTTAAAGCCTGCTGCGCTAGCGCTGCAAGGGTTTGAACCTGGCAGGAAATACCCGCCTGCTGCAGCAGAGCTGGGTTACAGGTGACGCCATAAAACAGCCCCGTTGGTAGCCAGGTTTGCCACTGAGTCATCTCAGCCGTATCGAGATATAGCGAAAGCATCCAGCGTCCTAAGCAAAACCAGTGAAGAAAGGTTTCTTCTACAGACTATCTTAGCGCCAGTTCGCGATCGCCCATCAAAGATAGCAAGCAGCACCGACCGCAGGGAATGCAGCCTGCTAGAAATGAGGCTATTGATGCAGCATGAAGCATGAGTTCTAAACCCAATGGGTTGACGCCAAATCATTCGGCAAGGGGCTTGCCACCAAATTAGCCGCGATTGGATCGCTGCTCTCACCTGTAATTGGATCGCGGTGAGCAGTCGGCGTAGTCGCCCCTAAACCCTGCTCTAAGTTTTGACTGGGCTCTGTGAGCAGCAGTTCTCTAGCCGACCTGACAACAATGTTGTCAATAAAGCCGCCTACGTTGTCGCTTGCTCCCATCGCTCGAAAGGCTAGCGTGCTCACTTTGCGATCGCCGCCCTTCACCTCATAGCTAAAGTTTCTCCACCGGCCTTTGCCACCGCCGCTAAGCGTATCTAGCTTTTTGCCTTCCCAAAAGACTTCCATCAGCGTCGTATCTTCGGGTCTACCGCCGTTGCTATAGTCCACAGAGAGCGAATAGGTTTGGCCAGTAAGCGTGTCTATGTTTTGGCCAATGATGCTGTTTTGACCGTTCAAATCTAGCTCTACCCAGGCAGAACCCTCAGCGGCTTTACCTGCGATCGCCTCTCTTCTATCTACCTTCAATCCACTACCCGAAATAGTAGACCATCCCTTGATTGTTCTATAGGTAGCAAACTCACCTGCACTAATCGGCACATCTTCAAAGCTACCGTTAACGACCAGATTAGGCTTTAGGCTCGACGGGGGAACAGTTCCACCGAGCGTAGTAACGGAGCCTCTACCGCTACCATACAGACTGCGAATGCCATTGATGTCATCTTGAAACAAAAAGGGCCTATCGGTATAGCGATTTCCTAAGATTGAATTCATGATGGCCTGCGTATCATCTTCATGATCAAGCCCTAGCGAATGACCTAGCTCATGCACGGTGGTCTCTAAAAAGCTGCTCTCTGTCCAAATTTCAGCCGTGTCGTAGGTAATATCGCCCACGGTTGGAAAGTAGGCAAAGGCCAGCGTGTTGCCGCGTCCGTCTATCGCTTTGCTCTTTGCTCGGATGTCAACTAGGGTGTCTGAGCCTGGATCTACAACTTCTATAAAATTCAAAGGCGAATAGTCAGCCCAGGTCTGTAGCGCTGATACGAACAAAGTCTTTGCCCGTTCGGTGCTGAGGCCGTTAACACCAAAGCCGTTATCAAAAGCAAAGGTAACTCTAGCGGCTCCGTCGCTGTTGCTATTCCACTTGAGCTGGCTAGCGGTAAAAGGACGGCCATTAACCTGGCCATTGTCAACGCGATCGCCGTTACGAGCAACCGTGGCAAAGGCAGCCGCGTTGTCGGGTAGTCCTACTGGCCTGCTAAAAATAGACCGATCAAAAATAGGCGGCACTGTTTGCAAGGCGCGAAATACATCGGTAGCAATGCTCGTAAAACTGTCTGAACCGAACGCGCCTTTAAAGGATAAAACAGTGTTTAGCTCTGTCACTAAACCTGCCGCCTGATCAGAGGTTAGAGAGATATTTGGAAGCTGGCTTAGAAAGCTCTCAAGCGCATCGTCATTTAAATTTAAGTCAATGCCAGTGAGGTCAAGATCAAATTTGGCAGCGGCGCTGTTGAAGTCTGCCCAGAGATCACTCAGGTGCTCGGGTAGGAGATCGAGATCAAGTGACGAATGCTGAAACGAAGACATCAGGGTGTTAAAAACGCTTGGCATGAAACGACTTAGAAATAAGGTATAGAAATTTCAAGCTCCTTCTTTGCTCAGCGCGAAGAAGCTCGTGAACGGATTAAATACGGTTGAAAATGTATGGTTGCTACCAGTAACTGTGGAAGTTACGAGCAATGAGCGATCTATGCTCTGGCTAACGTTTGCTGGTTTGGTTCAATGGCTAGCCCTGCTAGGCTTGCTGCTCGTTTCATAAATGCACAATACACAAATGCACAATACACAAATGCACAATAGAAGTGCCTATCTGCACTTCTCCTAATCCCTATATCAATTATGGTGGATGCTGGTTGATTTAGATGAATTATAGTGTGAAGCGATCGCAAGACACGTCTGTATTTCAATGAAGTTTTTGTAACGCACTTTACATTTTGACTTTACAGTTTGTATGGGTAATTGAAGAAGTGCTCACTACGGGCAACTCGTATTAAACTCGTAGAGATACAGAATACAAAATATAGAGAGCACTGATCCATGACAGGTGAACTTGGCTACTCCCTGCCGCCCGCCATTCGCCGTATTTCTGCCAACTTTAGAATGGCAGGTTGGATCAGCCTGTGGGCACAGGCGATTATCGGCGTCACCTCCGGTTTGCTATTTGTGATTGATGCTTTAGAGAGCGACACTCGATTTTCTAATGCGGGTTCGGGCTTGTTTGCCGCTTTGGGTTTAGCCACTGCTTTTGTGAGCGCGTTTTGGGGATTTCGCTACGTTGTGTTAGGGCGCAAGCTGCGCACCAGTAATCCAGATTTGCGGCCTAAGCCCAAAGATGCGGCAAGGGCCGTTCGCATTGGCACTATTATCAGCATGGTAGGGATGCTGATGACGATTTTGGGCGGCTCTTCGGTGGTGGGTGCGCTGTGGCTGCGATCGCTTAGACAGCTCTCAACCTCCGGCGTTGTCCTACAAGATAACTCGGCCTTTATCAACGCGGCAGATATCGCGGTCGTTTTCTCCGTCGTAAACACCATGGTTGCCCACTACATAGGGCTTTGCGTGTCGCTATGGCTACAGTACATTGTAGATCGTCAGTGGCGGCTTCAAAAACCTGATCCGGGCTGCTGTAAAAACGCGATTTCCTCAGGTGTGCTCGGTCGTCCTAAAATTTCATTGCGGTGAGGAAAGCGGCCAAAGCGCTCAATAATGTCTCGATGGCGAATGGCGTAATCCACTCCATTTTTAAATCCATCATCTATATCAGGTGCTGTCTGAATTAGATTTTGCATCAGCTCAACGCAGCGATTTTGATCGGTCATTGCTTCGCTGTGCTCAAACGGCACGTACACAAAAAAACGATAGAAGGGCGGCAGGGCTTTATCTGCGCCCGTATCGACAAGCTGCTGAGCAACCTTTAATGCCTGCGCGTCGGTAGCAAAGCTGCGATCGCTGCCCCGATATAAGTTGCGCGGGAACTGATCGAGCAGCAGCAGTAGCGCTACGGCACTGGTAGGAGTGGCCAGCCAGCTATCGTATTCACCTGCTGCCGCTTTTTGAGTATCTGTTAAAAACCGCTGTCGAATTTGCTCATCAAAGCCATCGTCTTTAATAAACCATGCCTTGTGGTATCGGCCATAGCTAGGGTCGTTCGGCGGGCCAAACCAAAAGCTGAGAATGGCTTGGGCTCTATCTCCACATTTGACTTTATGATTGGCTTCGTATTCAGACTTTTCATGCTCAGAGGCGTCGAATAGGGGCATAGCTTTAAGAGACACCTGTCGGGATAGTTTGTGACATCGCTAGCGTAATAAACTACATTATTAGCGTAATAAAACTGATATAGAAAGGAAAGCGGTGTGTCACATTATGTCGTGACTGCCTTTTGCACTTAAGACTCATTAGTATGTCTTTTTTCTCTATTGTTATTGCGATCGCCCTCCTACTGGCCCTGACAAGCTGGCTTACGGGCTATCGACTGCCGATTAACTTGCCTACTCCCAAGGGGCGAGCGGGTTCTAGGGGTGGCCGCAGCTCAAGTATTCAGCGCGATCGCGGCGTGGCTAGATCAACTCGTAGCACCCTATTAAGGCTAGTCGGCGGGAATGCCGCCGTTGCTCAAAGACTGGTACGCGATCTGCAGGTGCACAATCCCGGTCGTACAGAGCAGTGGTGTTGGGAAAAGGCCATCTATGACGTTGAGCGCGATCGCAGAGTGTGAGCGTTAGGCTCAATCGCAGAGCGATCGCGCGAGCTTTGTAATGACTGTACAAATCTTGTGTGGATATATTACAAACTCTTGATAGTTTGGCCGGATCGCTGTGGCTTGTTTCTGTAGTCTTTTAGGTAGGCGAGAAGTACAGACTTCCATCAACTTTTTTTGACCTATCGTTATTTTTGGGAATCCTAACTCTAGCCAACAACGGTAAGCCATCATGGTAGGTCGCAACCGTTGCCTTCCTGCTATCGCTACATCTACACACTATTTTTGAGGACTTTCACTATAATGACGACATCAAAACGGGCGCTAATTACAGGAATTACTGGGCAGGATGGTTCGTATTTAGCAGAGCTGTTGCTGGATAAAGGCTACGAAGTTCACGGTATTATCCGTCGCACCTCTACCTTTAATACCGACCGAATCGACCACATCTATGTAGATCCTCATGCAGAAGGTGCCAAGCTCTTTTTGCACTATGGCGATCTAAATGACGGCACTATGCTGCGCCGCATTTTAGAGCAGGTAGAACCCCATGAGGTCTACAATCTAGGCGCTCAATCCCACGTTCGCGTTAGCTTCGACTCTCCCGAATACACCGTAGACACCGTTGCAATGGGCGCGCTACGCCTGCTCGAAGCCATTCGCGACTACCAGCAGCGCACCAGCAACGAAGTTCGCTTTTACCAGGCGGGCTCTTCTGAAATGTATGGCAAGGTGCAGCACGTTCCCCAGTCAGAAGAAACGCCCTTTTACCCGCGCTCTCCTTACTCCTGCGCCAAGGTATATGCCCACTGGCAAACGATTAACTACCGTGAGTCGTACAACATGTTTGCCACCAACGGCATCTTGTTCAACCACGAATCACCCCGTCGCGGTGAAACCTTTGTCACCCGCAAAATTACCCGCGCCGTTGCTCGCATTGTGGCCGGCCAGCAAAAGAAACTATACCTGGGCAACCTCGACTCTAAGCGCGACTGGGGCTATGCCAAAGACTATGTAAAAGCCATGTGGCTGATGCTTCAGCAAGACGAGCCCGGTGATTTTGTCATTGCAACGGGCGAAACCTATTCCATCCGCGATTTTTTAGACATCGCATTCAAGTATGTCGGCCTCGATTGGAACGAATACGTGGCCTTTGATGAGCGTTACTTACGACCTGCCGAGGTAGATTTGCTCATTGGCGATCCTAGCAAGGCGAAAAGAGTATTAGGTTGGGAGCCCGAAATCAGCTTTGATGGACTCGTTAAGCTCATGGTTGACTCCGACTTAGAAGCGCTGGGCCTGAAATCTGTCAATGGCAAAGAGAATGGTTTAGATATTGCGACCGTTCGCCGCCAAATGATGGGCTCACTGGCTTAGCCGTGTTCTATAGGGGTTTACTGTTGCTAAGCCTCTATAGAACAACTAAATAGAACACTAACCAAGTTCTGCGGGTCTCTATCAACGTAGTTAAATAAAAACAATAAACGCTTATTTTGAGGGCCAACTGTAAGGTGATGGAACTAGCAAACAAAAAGATTTTGGTAACTGGCGGCGCTGGTTTTTTGGGCAAGCAGGTCATCGATCAGCTCAAGCAAGCGGGTGCTGATGCTAGCAATATTTTGGTGACTAGGTCGCGCGACTACGACCTTACTCAAATGGAAGCCTGCCAAAGAGCCGTGCAAGGCCAGGATGTGATCATTCACCTTGCGGCCCATGTCGGTGGCATTGGCCTCAACCGCGAAAAGCCCGCCGAGCTGTTTTACGACAATTTAATGATGGGCACTCAGCTCATTCACGCCGCCCACCAAGCAGGCGCAGAAAAATTCGTTTGCGTAGGCACCATTTGCGCCTACCCCAAGTTTACCCCTGTTCCTTTCAAAGAAGACGATCTGTGGTCGGGCTATCCTGAAGAAACGAACGCTCCCTACGGCATCGCTAAAAAAGCCCTACTCGTTCAGCTAGAAGCCTATCGTCAGCAGTATGGCTTCGACGGCATTTACCTTCTGCCTGTCAATCTCTACGGCCCCGAAGACAACTTCGATCCGCGCAGCTCTCACGTCATTCCTGCGCTGATTCACAAGGTGCATGAAGCTCAGACGCGCGGCGACAAAACGCTGCCCGTATGGGGTGATGGCAGCCCCACACGCGAGTTCTTATACTCTACCGATGCGGCTCGTGGCATTGTGATGGCTACTCAGCAGTATTCTGACGCGGCCCCTGTTAACCTGGGCACCAACTCCGAAATCTCAATCCGCGACTTGGCCGAACTCATCTGTGAGGTTATGGGCTTTGAAGGTGAGCTGATTTGGCAAACTGACCAGCCAAACGGCCAGCCTCGCCGATGCCTGGATACGGAGCGGGCTAAACAAGCTTTTGGCTTTGAAGCTGCAACTGACTTTCGTGAAGGGCTGAAAAATACGGTTGAGTGGTATCGCCAGAATGCTGTGCTTCAGCCTGCTTAGCTCAATTGCTATGGTGTTTGATGGGGTGTTTAGCAAGCAAGCGATGAAATTCAGCCTGTAGAGACAGCGAAAATTATTCCTTCATACCTCTATAATTGTGGCTACGTTCAGCGGTCGTTTTGAGGGCATTTAGCTAAAGAGCATGGCAAACGAAAACACTTCGGAAAATACCTCTGAAAACATTATTGAAGGGGCTAAGCCGGGAGATACAGTTGCAGAAACAGCAAAGCCTGATGCCGATGCAAAAAGTCTTAAGGAAGCAGACGATAAAAAAGTAGGCGAGCTACCTACTAAGACAAGATCTGACAGCTCAGAAGGCGGTGATAAAGCTGCTGATAAAAAGCCTGCTGCTAAAAAGAAAGAAAAGCCGCCTAAGCTAGAAGACAAGCCCTTCAACGAGTTCATGGAGCAGCACTATCTGCCCAGCCTTAAAGAAGCTATGGCTAAAGAAGGCATTGACGACCTCAGCGTAGAGTTTGCCAAGCGCAAGCTGGAGGTCATGGGTCAGAGCGACGCTGAACCTTATTGGCAGGTGCAGGGGCAGTGGGAAGAAGCGGGAGAAGGTCAGCGCCAGTTCAACATTGCTTTTATTGACGAAGACATTAGCGGCCAAAAGGTATTTACCCTAGCTACCAACGTAATTAAGCCCAGTACCGTTGAGCAGTTTATGGGTGACGAGCGCCGCATTACGCTGGATTTGATGGTGCTGTATACCTTGCAACGGCTGAACGGCCAGAAGTGGCTGACTCGGAACTGAGGCATACGACCTGTGGGGTGGGCACCACCCATCCTACTTTTTGATCGCGCTCTAATGTAAAAAATGCCGAATCCCCGTAAAGGCCATCATTATCCCTAACTCATTGGCGGCCTTAACGGAGTCTTGATCGCGAATGCTGCCTCCAGGCTGTACGATCGCTCTGATGCCAGCTGCTGCTGCCGTCCGCACAGAGTCATCAAACGGAAAGAAACCGTCGCTGGCTAAAATGGCTCCTTGGGCGCGATCGCCCGCCTGCTCTAGCGCAATTTTCACCGCCCCGACTCGATTCATTTGCCCCGCGCCGACGCCTAGCGTTGTGTTATCGCGCACGATCAAAATTGCGTTAGATTTCACATGCTTGACCACTCGCCAAGCAAACAGCATTTCGGCCAAATCCTCATCGCTGGGCTTCAAATCGGTTGGAATTGTCCACTGGTTGGAGTCGGCGGGCAAATCATCCGCTGCCTGACTTAAAAATCCGCCCGCGATGACTCGAACGGTTTGCTTTGGCCCAGTTGTCAAATCCGGCAGGGTTAAGATTCGCAGATTCTTCTTTTTGCTTAAAATTGCCTTTGCACCCTCACGACAGCCCGGTGCTACGACGCATTCTAGAAACGTGCCTGTCAGCGCCGTGGCCGTGTCCTCATCAATCGGCTGATTGAGCGCCACGATTCCCCCAAAGGCTGAAACGCTATCGGCATCGAACGCCTGCTGATAGGCGGCGGCTAATGAATTGCTGATAGAAACGCCACAGGGATTCGTGTGTTTGAGCACCGCAGCCGCTGGCTTTTCGTCACTCGGAAACTCGGCAATGATGCGCCGCGCTGCTTCTAAATCCACCAGGTTGTTGTAGCTGAGCGCTTTGCCCTGAAGCTGTTTGGCGGCTGCCCAGCCGCTCGCTATGCCCCCGCTTTGATACCATCCCGCTGCCTGATGAGGGTTTTCGCCGTAGCGCAGCGTTTGCTTGAGCTGACCGTTCACCGCGTAGCTGGCAGGTAGGGCTGCTGCTGCATCGGGTTGATTGACGAGGGTTTGGGTTTGGGTGAGGTATTGAGCAATGGCACAGTCATAGTTTGCCGTATGCCAAAACGCCTGCTGCGCGCAAGAAGCTCGAAACGCCATCGGTGGCTGGCCGCTATTTGCTTTGGCCACCACTAAATAATCGTCGTACTGATTGGGGTTGCACAGCACCGTTACGTACTGATGATTCTTTGCGGCTGCCCGAATCATCGTTGGGCCACCGATGTCAATATTTTCAATCGCATCGGCTAGGCTTATGTTGGGCTGAGCGATCGCCTGCTCAAAAGGATACAAATTCACCACCACCAAATCAAAGGGGCGAATGCCGTTGTCTGACAAATCCTTAGCATCTGCGGCCTGGTCGGGTCTGGCCAAGATGCCGCCGTGAATTTTGGGATGCAGCGTTTTCACCCGTCCGCCCAAAATTTCAGGTGAGCCCGTGTAGCTTGAAACCTTAGTGACCGGAATGCCTGCGTCGCTGATGGCTTTGGCCGTGCCGCCCGAGCTGACGATTTCAAAGTCAAGGTCTTGGGTGAGCGATCGCGCTAATTCAACCAGTCCAGCTTTGTTAGAAACACTCAAAAGGGCAAGACGAGACATGTTCTTTAAAATATGAGGAGCTAAGCCATAAAGCCTAACAGGAAAAGATTACAAGAATCTATATATGATAAGTCTGCTCTTCTTTGAATCAAAGCAGGTGTTTTTTGTCCTTAAGTTCAATCTCTATCGCCCCCAACCTCACCCCCAACAACGCCTCTGATCGCCTTTTAGTGCTGCTCCACGGCTGGGGTGCCAACGCTCAAGACGTGGCTGGACTGATAGAAGCCATCAACATGATTGCAATTCCTTTTAAAGGGCTTTTGCCCAACGCGCCTTTCGATCATCCCATGGTGCCCGGTGGCAAGCAGTGGTATGGCTTTCCGCCTAATTACGACTTTCGCCGCCCTCACAATTTTGCGCAGCAGGCCGACCTGCAAGAGAGCCGAAAGCAGCTCAAAGCCTGGATGGAATCACTGCCTGAAAAAACGGGCATCCCGCTAGAAAAAACCATCATGGGCGGCTTTTCTCAAGGTGGCGCAATGACCTTAGATGTTGGGCCTCAGCTTCCTTTAGCCGCGATGCTCATTTTAAGCGGCTATAGCCATGCGCCCATTGCCCGGTGCGTGAGTCCTCGTCCCGTTTTGATCATTCACGGCAGACAAGATCCCGTTGTGCCCTTAGCAAAAGCTTTAGACACCAAAGCCCAGCTAGAAAAGCAGTCTCTACCCGTCACCTATCGAGAGTTTGATATGGGTCACGAAGTTTCTTTAGAGGCATTGCAGGTTGCTAGCCAGTTCTGCCAGCGCCTCTAAACCCTGAAGACTCTAAAATTGCTTAATACGCTTTGCACCTAATACCCTTTACACTAGAGCTAGCGCCAAGCTATCTTTCTGCTTTAATGTTGTCACTGCGTAGGTAGGTCATCGGTCATGCCATCAGCACAGCCTCGCCAGTCTAACCGTCAGCCCAGCACCGAGTTAAATGCTGAGCCAACGCCTGAGCCCATGCACATTCCCACTCAAGAAATTGCTCAAATGACGCCAGAAGATGTGGCTCAGCTAGCTCAGCGCTTGGAGCAAGATGAGTATGATAGCGCCTTTGAAGGTCTTAAAGACTGGCATCGGCTGAGAGCCGTGGCCTTTCAGCGCTCTGAGCTAGTAGAGCCCTACATGCACCTGCTTGACTTAGAAGCTTTCGACGAGTCGTAGCCAGCTAAAAAAATGAACGTTCTCATCGGAGTGTCCGGTGGCGTGGCCGCGTATAAGGTATGCGAGGTGGTTTCTACGCTGGCAAAAGCAGGCGTGGTCGTTCGCGTGATGATGACCGATCAGGCGCAGCGCTTTGTCTCGCCCGTTACCTTTGCCGCGCTCTCACGTCAGGCGGTGCATACCGATGCTGATTTTTGGTCGTCGGTATCTCAATCATCTCAGCTGTCGCTTCAGTCGCAGCTAACCTATCGCCCTTTGCATATAGCGCTGGGTGAATGGGCTGATGCGCTGGTGATTGCTCCGCTCACGGCAAATACGCTGGCTAAGCTGGCTCACGGCTTAGCTGATAACTTGCTGACCAATACTGTGCTGGCTTCTGTGTGCCCGGTGCTGCTAGCGCCTGCGATGAATACAGATATGTGGCAGCAAAAAGCCGTAGGGCGCAACTGGGCTCAGCTACTAGCAGATGATCGATACCATGCGGTTGGGCCTGGGGCTGGACGATTGGCGTGCGATCGCGTTGGCACTGGACGCATGGCCGAACCCGCTGAAATAGTCGCCCACATCACGTCGCTGCTGCATACTAAAGGGCGCACCGATCTTACGGGCAAACAGGTGCTCATCAGCGCGGGCAGCACTCACGAGCATATAGACCCGGTACGCTTTATTGGTAATCCTGCAACGGGTCGTATGGGCATTGCCCTAGCGCTAGCCGCCCAGCATCGGGGCGCACAGGTCACCCTTGTACATGGCCCGCTCTCAGCCGAACTCGCCGCCACGCTGCCCGCTCAAATCCAAACGGTTGCCCTCACTAGCGCGGCTGAAATGGAGCAGGCCATGCTAGCCCATTTGCCCCAGGCCAACTGGATTATTATGGCCGCTGCCGTAGCTGATGTTCGCCCTTTAAAGGCAGCCGCTAGCAAGCTTCCCAAAGCTGACCTGCCCAGCCAGCTGCCGCTAGAATTTGTGCCTGATATTGTGGCGCAGCTCGCCGCGCGTAGGGCTGTTGGCCAAACCGTTGTGGGCTTTGCGGCTCAAACTGGTGATATTGTGACGCCAGCGATCG
Organism: Phormidesmis sp.; assembly: GCA_049646385.1. Lineage (GTDB taxonomy): Bacteria > Cyanobacteriota > Cyanobacteriia > Phormidesmidales > Phormidesmidaceae > Phormidesmis. Next base: position 13,722 of record JBARVS010000290.1, read on the forward strand.
CCAAACTCAAGCGCAAGCAGCTAGATGTCATTGTTGCTAACCCAGTTGATCGGCCAAACGCTGGTTTTGGGAGTTCTCACAACGAGGCCGTCATTTTATCGGCTGACGGTAGGCAGGCTATCCTCGCAAATAGCAGCAAGCTACAGCTAGCGCATCAGCTCTATGACTTTTTGCAGCAACCCTTTGATCGCGAGCTAAATAACGTATAACACGGCCTGATTTCGCGCTTTTTTCCTCACAGTAGCTTTTTACAATCAAACTGTTTTTAAGTATAAAGCCTTACCCTGTAGCGACGATAGGAAAAACTATGTATTTTTTAATACAGATCTTTTGAGTGATATTACTTATATGCGCTCGCTGATCTGCCAGCTTTTTCTATGCAGCTTTTCTTAGCTTCACACGAACATGCAATATTTCAAAGATTAGGTCAAAAACATCCGAGAAAATACTGATCGGCAATCAGTATTCGTATGATGACGTTAGCTTTGGCGATGGGCTAAAGCTCCTGAAATGACGTCGTATGAAATCGAAGAAAAAAGCCGTGGTCACTCATTTTTCAGTCAAAAACCGAGGCCCTGCGGCTTTAGCTACGGCCCAAAAGCAGGGCAGGGAAAGGGCTGCCGAAGTTAAAAAAATGACCCAAAGTGTGCGGTGGGGAAGCCCGCTGCCTGCTGCCGTGAGTCTTTTGAAGCGCTGGATGGATGTAATAGGTGCGCTAGTGGGGCTGCTGATATTAGGAATTATGGTGTTGCCGATCGCGATCGCCATTCGGCTAGATAGCCCAGGCCCAATTTTCTTTCGCCAGATTCGCTATGGCTATCGGGGGCGTCCTTTTTGCATTTGGAAGTTTCGCTCTATGGTGTCTGATGCCGATGCGCGTCAGCACACCGTTGCAAACGAGGCAGACGGCCTGATTTTTAAGAATCAATCTGATCCTAGAGTAACCCGCGTCGGTCGGTTTTTAAGGCGCACCAGCTTAGATGAAATTCCTCAGTTTTTAAACGTGCTCAAAGGCGAAATGAGCTTGGTGGGCACACGGCCACCCGTGCTAAACGAAGTGATTAACTACCGGCCCCACCACTGGCGACGGCTAGCCGTAAAACCGGGTATGACCGGCCAATGGCAAACCAGCGGTCGTTCTAGCATTAAAGACTTTGAGCAAATTGTACAAATGGATATTGACTATCAGGCTAACTGGTCTTTATGGGGTGACCTTGTAATTATCCTAAAGACCATTGCAGTTGTCTTTGGTCACAAGGATGCTTGCTAGCAGAGGGCCTGCTGACAGAATGCCTGCACTATTTTTCAAACCAATCATTTTGCTTGACTGTCTCTTGGCTGTGTAGCCTAACTATTGCTTGCGTTGAGTTTACGAGTATTGAACTTATCCGGACTAATTAAGCTATTTGTGAGAAGGTTTATTCATTCCTATTGCCGTTGCTTGCTATGGCTGAGCCTTCTCATCAAAGCTCTAAACCACCTTTTAACGAACAGGTTGCCGACATTGTGCTTAAGGTCATTATGGCTGGTAGCTTTGCGGGCGGAGGGTTTGGTGCATTTTGGTCTTTGTTTAAGGAGAGTGATTTGCCGAAGGCGATCGCTTCTGCTGTCATTGGCGTGGGCCTAGCCTATGGTGCGAAGCTGCTTTTGCCCGTGCATAAGGGCAACGAGCGGCGGTTAGAGCGAGCCGGAAAAGCGATTGAGGGCGGGCTTGATCAGATTACGGAAAGGGCGATCGCCTCTGCAACCGGATTTGAAGGTAAGTATCTGCGGGCTCAGGCGTCTGACTGTGAGTCGGTGCGATCTGAAGGGGTAAGGCAGCGTGAGGGGCTAGCTGAGCCGCTGCTAAAAGATGTATTTGTAGAGCTGCAAATTGATAGCAGCGCAAGTTTAGCCGGGTTTGAGACTCAGCTAAAGAGAGTAGTGCAAACAGGCACCCAAAGACCTTTCACTCAATCAATTTGGGATTTGTTAGTTGCGTCGAATCAGCACAGGGCTTTTCGACAGATGGCGATTCTGGCGTGGGGTGGCTATGGCAAAACAACGCTGCTGAAGCATGTGGCCTATTGCTATGGCAGTGGGCAAGCACCCAAAGGAGTGCCAAAGCTAGTGCCTGTGCTGCTAGCCCTGCGCAAGTATCGGAAACAGCTTATGCAGGCTCAGCCACCGAGCTTGCCAGAATTGATCAATCAGTATCATATTCCGAGCTTGCCAGAATCGCATCAGCTGCAGCCAGTGCCGCCAAACTGGGCAAGAAACTTGCTGCGAAAAGGGCGAACATTAGTTCTGTTGGATGGCTTTGATGAGATACCGCAACAGGAGCGACCTGTAATTGCTAAATGGATTCACACGCAAATGCGGCAGTATGCAAAATCTGTTTTTGTCGTCACTTCTCGACCTAAGGCTTATAAAGATCAAGATGCGTCAGAGCGGCTAGAGCTATCAACGCCTTTGTGGGTGCAGCCGTTCGATCAAGCGCAGCGGCGAAATTTCATAGAGAATTGGTATTTGTGTCAAGAACAATGGCGAACCGGGCGCAATACGCCAGAAGTAAAGAATGTAGCAACAAATGCAGCGCAGTCCCTCATAGAACAGATAGAAGCAGAAGAAGATCTGCGCAAAATGGCTAAAAATCCACTGCTGCTAACGATGATTGCTCGGTTTCACCAGCGCAACTCAAGCGCGCCCTTACCCAAACGACAAAGCGATTTGTACGGAGAAGTTTGCACGCTACAGCTAAAGGATCGGCCTCGGGCACGGGGATTACAGACTGTGCTAACGGAGGTAGAGTCGCAATCAGTGCTTGGAAGCGTTGCACTTGCCATGATGCAACAGGTTTTAAAGCGGATTGATGGAGATGTGTTGCGAGCAGAAATTAAGCGGGCGCTGAGGGAACAAGACGAAGCGGTGGATGCTGATGTGTTTCTAGAAGATGTGGTGCAGATTAGTGAGCTGATTGTGCAGCAGGAAGATGAGTATGAGTTTGCACATCTGAGTTTTCAAGAATATTTAGCGGCGGCCTACATTGCTGAAAAGCCCGACGAACGCGAAGCTGCTTGTTTGTACAACTGTCTTCAGGAGGATTGGTGGAAAGCAACAATTTTGCTATACGCTGGAAAAATAAGAAAGCCCGCCAAGTTAATTAAAGAGGCGCTGCGGCAAGGGGCAACGGAACTAGCATATGAGTGTTCTAAGCAGACGAGAAAGCAGGTAGATGAACCGCTGCTGGAAACAGAGCTAGTAGTCCAAGAACTCCGGGTGGCGGTAGAGCAAGCGGCAGATGAGCGCTACGCTGACCTAGAGCGCTACCTAAATAGCGGGAAGTGGAAGGAGGCAGATAATGAAACCTATCGGCTGATGATTACCGAAGTAGGGAAGGAGGTAGGGCAATGGTTTGTGTCGGATGACCTGCTTCAATTTCCTTGCAAGCCGTTAAAGGTAATAGATAGGCTATGGGTGAAGCACAGCGATGGCAGATTTGGCTTTAGCGTGCAAAAAGATATGTATTTGAAATATGGTGGTGTTCCGAATGGTCAGTATCATAGAGAAGCCTTCAATAGGCTATGCGAAGCAAACGGATGGACAGCAAGCGGGGAGGTACATTTTGACGCAGCTTCTCCCTGCGGTCACCTCCCGTTTTGTCGGTTCGGCGGCGGCGAAATGATCTCTTCTCTCGCATATAGACTTGTGAACTGTAACCTGTAGGCAGTTCAGCTCTTGGTAAACATTGATTCTGACCTCTCTTGTTGTGAAACTAAGAGGAGCCCAAAGATCTGATATCAGGAACCTGTTGTTTTTGTTTTACCAAATTAGAGTGGTGGATGCCAATCTTCAGAAATCCAAATCTTTCTAGACCCCGTTACATACGAATTATTTAACTGTAAGGACTCAACTGTGGCCCTACCAGTAGCGGTTTCTCCCTCCATGTATAGTCCTTCAATCCAGCAGAAATGCTCAGACCAAATTTGCGTTCGTGGATCAAAGAAGGCCGCTTCTTGTAAGTACCCTATAATAACTACAGGTCAATTATCAAACTCCTATGGTGACCCTACAGCTTAGACAAATTAAGGTGCTGCCGGGTCAAAGGGTTGATTTGGTAGGCATTGACTGGTCAGAATTTGAAGCCATCTTAGCTGAGTTAGGAGAAAGT
>JBARVS010000291.1:0-4199 GCA_049646385.1 Phormidesmis sp.
GAGATTCCAGCGGTCATCGGCCAGCTCACCAACCTCACTCACCTTTCCCTCTATAACAATCAACTCACGGAGATTCCAGCGGTCATCGGCCAGCTCACCAACCTCACTAAACTCGACCTTGAGCAAAATAAGATTGCAGAGATTCCCGTCTGGTTGGAAAGCTTATTGAAGCTCACGAAGCTCGATCTGCGAAACAACCCTTTGCCTATCTCCCCAGAAATTCTAGGCCCCTCGGATGTCAGTGAAGATCCGGGTTCTCCCGAACACATCTTCCAATACCTTCGCGAAATGCGCAGCGGTGAAAAGCGCCAGCTCAACGAAGCCAAACTCCTCCTCATCGGCCAAGGCAGCGTCGGCAAAACCTCCCTCATCAACCGCCTTGTCGACAACCACTACAATCCCAACGAATCCCAAACCGACGGCCTCAACGTCAGCAAATGGCCCCTCGAAGTCAACGGTCAAGAAATCCGCCTCAACGTGTGGGACTTCGGCGGCCAAGAAATCTACCACGCCACCCACCAGTTTTTCCTCACCAAGCGCAGCCTCTACATCCTTACCTGCAACTGCCGCACCAGCGAAGACGAAAACCGCATCGAATACTGGCTCAAGCTCATCCAAAGCTTCGGCGGCGAATCGCCCGTCATCATCGTTGGCAACAAAGCCGACGAACAACCGCTAGATATCAACCGCAAAGCCCTGCGAGATAAATATCCCAACATCAAAGCCATCCTCGAAACCTCCTGCCAGTCTGGTCACGGCATTGACGATCTCCGCGCCAAAATCACCTACGAAGTCTCTCAGCTAGACGACGTTTACAACCTTCTTCCCCTCACTTGGTTCGAGGTAAAAGAACAGCTCGAAGCCATGGATCAAGACTTCATCAGCTACCCCCAATACACCGGCCTTTGCTACCAGCAAAACGTCACCGAAGAACAAAGCCAGGAACAGCTCATAGACCTGCTCCACAACCTCGGCCTCGTCCTCAACTTTCGCGACCACCCCATCCTTAAAGACACCAACGTCCTCAACCCCAATTGGGTCACCACTGGTATCTACGCCATTCTCAGTGACGAAGCGCTTAAGACCCAAAACAAAGGCATCCTCACCTGCGCCGACCTCACCCGCATATTAGATGCCGAACGCTACCCTATTAAGCGCCACCCCTACCTCACCAAGCTCATCCAAGAATTCCAGCTCGGCTTCCCGCTCATCACACCATTGGCTGACACCCAACCTCAAAAATTCCTCCTCCCTAGCCTCCTCCCCAAAGACGAACCCGAAGACACCAATCTCGAAGGCGACACCCTAGAATTTCAATACCACTACCGCATCCTGCCAGAAAGCATCCTCTCCCGCTTCATCGTCCTCACCCACGAAGACATCTACGAGCACACCTACTGGCGCAGCGGCGTCATGCTCCACTACCAGGAAGGCAGCGAAACCTACAACATCGCCCGCGTAAAAGCCGACCCCGAAGACAAAAAAATCTTCATCGCCATCAGCGGCAAAGCCTCCACCCGCCGCACCTTTCTCGCCATGCTGCGCAAAACCTTCAGCAAAATCCACAGCAGCTTCGCCAACCCCGAAGTCACCGAATGGGTACCCGTCCCCAACCATCCCGACCACCCACCGCTAGACTATCAAGAACTGCTCGGCCTAGAAAGAATGGGCGACCGAGAACTTTCCATTGGCAAACTCGGTATCCGCGTCAACATCCGCAAGCTCCTAGACGGCTACGAAACCCCCGAAGCTCGCGTACAAAAGCATCGTAATGAAATGGGCAAAGAAGGCGACCACTATCACTTTTACGGTGACAAACCACATTTCAATCAACAACGAGGAGACAATTCAAACATGAGCGAAACCACTAACAACCTACAAGGCGCAAACATCGGCAACTTCGCCAACGAAGTGAAAGACAATGCCCGCCAGCAGGCCAACCAGCACAACCACCCCGCCGTCCAGCAAAACCTTGCCGAAGCCGTCCGCGACCTCAAAGCCCTGTTCGCCGAACTCGACAAAACTTACGACAAAAACACCCCCGACCGCCAAGACCTCATCGAAGCCAAAGCCATCAAAGCCATCAACACTGACCCTACCTTCAAAAAGCGCGTCGTCAAAGCCCTTAAAGAAGGCAGCATATCAGCCATCGCAGAAGCCATAAAACATCCCGCCGTTAAGCCCGTCCTCGCCGCCATCGAAGGCTTTATGAACCCCTAATCGCTGGCCAGCGGCGACCTGCGTAGAGCCATTACCCATAAGCGGCTAGCCCCCGCTGACGGTTGCCCAGCCTCTAAATCAAACGAGCCGAACCAGACAGGCCGAATCAGGCGGGGCGTAGAATCCACACCTGTCTCAAGGCAAACTGCTGCCACGAGCCACGCAAAGTAATTTACAATGTTTAACAGTTGGCGATCGCGCCATACTCTGTTAGCAAATCGTTAAACCTTTGTAAGCACCGCTTTTGTCCCTTATGGGCGCGTGGTGTGCCGACAGTTTCTAGAACTCAACTAAAGAATCACCATGAAAGACCTGAAGCGCTACCGTAATATCGGTATCTTTGCCCATGTAGACGCGGGCAAAACCACCACCACAGAAAGAATTTTGAAGCTCACCGGCAAAATCCACAAAACTGGTGAAGTTCATGATGGTGCGGCCACCACAGACTTCATGGAGCAAGAGCAAGAGCGCGGCATTACCATTCAGTCTGCGGCAACTACCTGCTTTTGGAAAGAGCACCAGCTCAATATTATTGACACCCCTGGGCACGTAGACTTCACCATTGAGGTGTACCGCTCCCTGAAAGTTTTAGACGGCGGCATCGGCGTATTTTGTGCCTCGGGTGGCGTAGAGCCCCAGTCTGAAACCAACTGGCGCTATGCGAACGACTCCAAAGTGGCCCGCGTTATTTACGTCAACAAGCTCGACCGCACGGGCGCAGACTTCTACAGCGTCATTAAGCAGGTTGAGGACATCTTAGTTGCCAAGCCGCTGGTGATGGTGCTGCCAATCGGCACCGAAGAAAACTTCAAGGGCGTCGTTGATTTGCTCACTGAGAAAGCCTGGATTTGGGATAACTCGGGCGATCCGCTGAACTACGAAGTCACCGACGTTCCTGAAGATATGAAGAGCAAAGTGGCTGAATACCGTGAGCTGCTGATTGAAGGCGCGGTAGAAGTTGACGATGCCATCATGGAAAAATACCTTGAAGGCGAAGAAATTGACATCGACACCCTCAAGCAGTGCATCCGCAAAGGGACGCGAGACCTCGTCTTTTTCCCCACCTACTGCGGCTCTTCCTTTAAAAACAAAGGCGTACAAAACGTTCTAGACGCCGTTGTAGACTATCTGCCCAACCCCACCGAAGTACGGCCTCAGCCCGAGGTTGACCTCGAAGGTAATGAGACGGGTGGATTTGCCAAGGTTGATCCCGAAGCACCGCTGCGGGCACTCGCGTTCAAAATTATGGACGACCGCTATGGCGCGCTCACCTTTACGCGCATTTACTCCGGTACGCTCAACAAAGGCGATACCGTGCTCAACACCTTTACGGGTAAAACCGAGCGCATTGGTCGCCTAGTTGAAATGCACGCCAATTCTCGCGAGGAAATTGATACCGCCCAAGCGGGCGACATTATCGCCATTGTGGGGATGAAAAACGTGCAAACTGGCCATACGCTGTGCGATCCAAAGAATCCTGCAACGCTTGAGCCCATGGTTTTCCCCGATCCGGTGATCTCTATCTCTGTTGCGCCGTTGGATAAAGGCGGCTCGGAAAAGATGGGAATGGCCTTGAGCAAAATGGTTCAAGAAGATCCTTCCTTTTATGTAGAGACTGACCAGGAAAGCGGCGAAGTCATTCTCAAAGGCATGGGCGAGCTTCACCTGGATATTAAGGTGGACATTCTTAAGCGCACTCACGGCGTGGCGGTAGAAGTGGGTAAGCCTCAGGTGGCCTATCGCGAGTCCATCACCAAAGTGCTCAACGATACCTATGTTCACAAAAAGCAGTCGGGTGGTTCGGGTCAGTTTGCCAAAATTGACTACACCATTGAGCCAGGTGAAACGGGCGTTGGCTTTGAGTTTGAGTCTAAGGTGACGGGGGGTAACGTGCCGCGTGAGTTTTGGCCTGCGGTGGAAAAGGGCTTTGCTAACAGCATGGAAAAAGGGCCTTTGGCTGGCTATCCGATGGTGGATGT
>JBARVS010000292.1:0-4094 GCA_049646385.1 Phormidesmis sp.
TCGTAAAGCTCCTGAAGCTTCTCGATGTTCTCGTCACTGGTCTCCCAGTAGCCGCGACCGTTCACTTCTAGAAGGGTAGTCACCATCCGGCGGAAAGAGTTGGGGTTCAAGTCCATCAGCCGTTTGCACATTTCAGGATCGTTAATGAAGGTGTCGTTGGTATCCTCATACACCCAGTTATCAACCGCGTCAGCCGTGGCCGACCAGCCCATGGTGTTGACTAGGCGGTTGGAGATTTCGCGGACGCCTTCGTAGCCATTCGAGAGCATTCCTTCGTACCACTTGGGGTTGAGCATTTTGGTGCGGGCGTCGAGGCGGACGGTTTCAGAGAGCGATCGCACCTGAGCATTCGCCGTTGTCGTATCAGCAATAAACGACGCTGGCTTTTTCCCATCATCCCTTAAGCTCGCTACCACTTTAGTCGGGTCAGAGTCAAAGTAATGAGAGACATCTGTGAGTGAAATCTCTGAAGAATCGAGGTTTTGAAAGGTCACATCCGCTGTCTTCAGCGAGGCTTCTAGCAGCCCGCGAGACTCGTCCATGACGCCCGGATTATCGCAGTTAAACGAGAAAGACTTTCGCGCTAAATACATATCGCGCAGCTCTTGCTCTTCTTCCCAGCTGCTGTTTTCTACCGCTAGGTTGACGTTGGCCGCATAAGAGCCTGACGCATTCGAGAAAATCCGCGTGGCCGCGCTGCGCAATGTGATACCAAACTCTTCAGCCTGGGCCATGGCGTGCTTGCGAACAAAGTTCATCGCTAGCGGTTCATCGGCCTCAGCCGCCATTTTCACCGCTCGATCCAGCAGTGCCATTTGGTTGACAAACAAATCACGAAATACGCCCGAGCAGTTGATCACCACGTCAATTCGAGGCCGACCTAACTCTTCGAGCGAAATTAGCTCTAGCTTGTTCATTCGACCCAATGAGTCGGGTACGGGCTTCACGCCGACAAACCACATCATTTGAGCAAGCGATTCGCCGTAGGTTTTGATATTGTCTGTCCCCCACAGCACCGTTGCAATCGTCTCGGGATACGCGCCGTCATTTTCGGCCCGCTGCCGCGCAACCAGCCGATCTACAACAATCTTTGCCGACTGCACCGCCGCAGAGGTGGGAATTGACTGCGGATCGAGGGCGTGAATGTTCTTACCCGTTGGCAGCACGTCCGGGTTGCGAATGGGATCACCACCGGGGCCAGGGAGAACATATTCGCCGTCTAACGCTCGCAGCAGCGAAGCTAGCTCGTTATCAGCCACAACCTGCTTTAGGCAAAACTGCAAATACTCAAACAGGCTTGTGAGTGATTCATCTTCAACATTTTTGTAGCCCAGCTCGTGCAGCGCTTTTGTCCATACCGCTTTGCCACCACCAAAGTTGAACATTGAAAGCATAGAGCCTGCCGACACCCTGCCGTCATCGTTGATTTGCTCTTGCACCATTGCCGCAACCGCTGCGCGAACGCCGCTGTTGATGTCGTATAGGGTTTGTACGTCTTCTAGGTTGCCGCGATCGCTGCTCGCATAAATCTGATCGATATCTCGCTCCATACTCTCTGCAACAATCCGCTGAAGGCTCTTCTTTTCTTCCTCAGGGCGATCTAGGCTAGCGATGTTGACAAGAGTGGCGATCGCTTCCTCCGCAGTTGGCGGCTCACCCACCACATGCAAACCGCAGGGCAGCAAACGCGACTCAATTTCCATCAGCTTAATATAGAGCTTACCGATGAGCGTATCGCGCTCCTCTTTACTCAGACCGCTGCACTCTTCTGGCAGCTCAATATCCTTATCAAGGTTTACCTGCCGCGCCTTTTCAATCGCCGCATTCACAATTGGAATGCCTCGACCGCCCTCTTTCAACGTTTGATAAGAAGCAATCAGCTCGCTCAGCTCCTTGAGCCCTTTATACAGACCCGCATTTTCAGCTGGCGGCGTCAAATAGCTGATAATTTCTGCATAGCCCCGACGCTTGGCAATCGTTGCCTCAGACGGGTTGTTCGCCGCGTAGTAATACAGGTTTGGCGTGTTGCCAATTAGATTATCCGGATAGCACTTAGCTGACATGCCCATCTGCTTACCCGGCATAAACTCTAAAGAGCCGTGTGTACCAAAGTGCAGTACCGCATCCGCCTGCCAAATCTTTTCTAGATAGGTGTAATAGGCCGCAAATCCATGGTGAGGGCTTGCCGAACGAGAAAACAGCAGCCTCATTGGATCGCCTTCATAGCCAAAGGTCGGCTGCACACCAATGAACACATTGCCAAAGGTCTTTCCGTACACCAACAGATTTTGACCGTCTGTATTGAGCTGCCCAGGCGGTGGCCCCCAGTTCTCTTCTAGCCGCTCAGAGTAAGGCGTTAGTGCCTCATACTCAGCTACTGACATTTTGTGAGCAATGTTCAAATTTGGACTGTTGAACTGCGCCTTGGCATCGTGAATCACCATCTGCATCAGCTCTTCTGAGGTCTCGGGCAAATCTTCAACCGCGTAGCCCTGCGCCTTCATCTCCTGCATCACTCGGAAAATAGAGCCAAATACGTTTAGGTAAGCCGCTGTGCCGACGTTTCCTTTATCGGGTGGGAAGCTAAACACGGTAATGGCTAGCTTTTTATCAATGCGAGGCAGCTTGCGCAAACGCGCCCACTTGAGCGATCGCGTAGAAATTGCCTCTACCCGATCTTGCAGGGTAATCGCCCGCCCGGTCGCGCCATCACGACCCGACATAATAATCGGCTCAATGGCCCCATCCAGCTCAGGAATCGCCATTTGCAGCGCCACCTGAATCGGATGCAGTCCTAGGTCACTAGCCTCCCATTCCTCAGTGGTTTGAAACACCAGCGGCAAAGACACCATATAAGGGCGGTTTAGCCTTTGCAGCGACTCAATCGCCTTGGGATGGTCCTGCCGGGCCGGGCCACCGACGAGGGCAAAACCCGTTAGCGACACCACCGAGTCCACAATGGCTTCATCCGGATTCATCGGATCGTAAAAGTAGGTATTCACCGGCTTAGAAAAGTCCAAACCGCCCGCAAACACCGGAATCACCCGCGCCCCTTTGTACTCCAGCTCTTGCACAATTGAAACGTAGTGAGCGTCATCGCCCGTTACCAGGTGAGTGCGCTGCAGCACAATGCCCACGCAAGGCGCTTTTTCGTTGCGGGCAATCTCGGGAATATCGCTGCGAGAGTCGTACCAGTTCAAATACTCTTTAAGGTCTTCAAACATGGTTGGGGCCAGCGGATGCCAGATCCCAATGTCTGGGAAAGTAATCGGCTGCTCGTAGCTTAAAGAGGCAGCTTCGGGCGTTCCCTCAAAGCTTTCGGGCAGCACGTACTTATCTGCCAGCATCAGCAAAAAGTTTTCTAGGTTTTCTGCCGAGCCGCCGAGCCAATACTGAAAGCTCAGCATAAAGTTGCGAGCGTCCTGGGCCTTTTCTACGGGCAGATACTTCAGCACCTTGGGCAGCGTTCGCAGCAGCTTCAGCATGGCGTCTTCAAAGCCGCTGCCCTGCTGCTTGCGGCGCTTTTTCATAAATTCGCCAATCACGCTTTTTGACTGGCCAAGCTGAGACATATTAAAGCTGCCCAGCTTGTTGAGGCGCATAACCTGTGGCATAGAAGGAAATACAACAGCCGCGTTGAGGCGATCGCGCTCAGGCTTCACCGCCGCTTCTACCTTCTCCGCTAGCTCTTCTACAAAAATCAGCGAGCCGATAAAAATATTTGCTTCGGCAATATCGCGCTTAAAGTCCTCGTAATTCTCTGCGCTGCGCAGCTCCTCAATCAGGTAGCCGCTAATTTCCACAGCGATTCGGTCATTGCTTTCGTTAATTGAGCGCACCGCTGCCGACAAAGAGCTTTGATACTGAGGCTCCAGTACGACATACACCACCTTAACCAGCGTGCGATCGCCCAATTCTTTAGGGACAACATGCCTGACAGTGGGCCGAACTTGAGTGAACATGCGCAACAAACTCCTTAACGGTGAAATGTCTTTTAACCTTGCAAAACGATTAGTTTCTTAATGAAAATAAACATTTACAAAGGTATTGAAGTAAGGTATTGAAACTTTTCTACATACCTCAATCAATTTTCT
>JBARVS010000293.1:0-2121 GCA_049646385.1 Phormidesmis sp.
GTGGAGATTACGGTGATTGATTTATTTGAAGCGCCTACGGTGGCAACTTTGGCGCAGCGAATAGAACAAAAGCAGCAGCTCGCTCGAATGCAGCAGTCGGTAAGTGGGGATGAAGAGCGGGAGGAAATAGCACTGTGATTAAGCCAGCGATTGAACCAGCGACCAAGACAGCAAAAATGAAAGATTTTGTAGGCTACCTAAAGCCCCACGCGATCGCCGAACCCCTCATCAACCAATGGTACGCCTGGAGCTACCTAATTTCGCCCGCTACTGCCTCCAGATACCTCACTCATTCGCAGCTCAAAGTAATGCAGTCGTTCGTTGACGCGCCGGAAGTGCATGAAAAAACCTTACGCAATCCGGCTATGAGGGGCGGGCCATTTGTGCAGTATCCTGCGAGCCGGGTAGATGAAGTGCGATCGCTACTCAAAAAAACAAAAGCCGAACAAAGTCGCCTGCTAACCCTGAGTGCCGCTATCGATCAGCTCCGCACCCAGCTTGCCAACCATCCCTCCGGCCAATCTCTCGAATCACTCTACGATGGCATCCCAGCAGCGCTCCAAGGTTACGTAGAGCTGGTATATGATGAAAATAACAGTGCCGCTATCCGCTTTATAGAAGGCTTGCTATACCGCAGCGAATACTACAACCCAGCCAATCAAGGCGTTGCTTTGCACCTGGGCGACTGCGACCAAAGAGCCTTTGTGATGAGCACGCCTCGCCTGCCTGATGCTGACAGCTTATTCTTATCGATTCCCTTTGCGGATGCTCGGTTAGACGCGCTCTTTCAGATGCGTCATATGCCAGGTTCTGTGAGTGCGATCGCCCACCTCCTCAACATCCCCTCCCAAGATCTCTCCTTCTTTTATAGTCTTTTCACCCCCGACTCGCCGCGCCAGCTTGAACCCTATACAGACGAAGGCATCAGAGTCCGCTACTTCGGCCATGCCTGCATCCTCATCGAAACTGCCGAAGTCTCCATCCTGTGCGATCCACTCGTCAGCTACGAACACCCCACCGGCATGGCCCGCTACAGCTACAGCGATCTACCCGACACAATTGACTACGCCCTGATCACCCACAACCATCAGGATCACGTCATGCTCGAAACCCTGCTACAGCTACGACACAAAATTAAGCATATCGTCGTACCCAGCAGTCAAAAAGGCTCCCTCCTCGACCCTTCGCTCAAGCTCGCCCTTCAGCAAATTGGCTTCTCTCAGGTGCTCACCCTGGACGAACTAGAAAGTCTCCCCCTGCCAGACGGTGAAATCATCAGCATCCCTGTCCTGGGCGAACACGGCGATCTCAACATTGCCACCAAAAACGCCTACTGGATATCTCTCAAAGGCCGCTCTATCCTCTGCGCCGCCGATTCCAACAACTTATCCCCGCAGCTCTACGCGCATATCCACCATCTTCTAGGCGATCTAGATCTGCTATTTGTCGGTATGGAATGCGACGGCGCACCCTACACCTGGGCATATGGCCCGCTGCTTTCTCACCCGGTTCCTCACAGTCAGTCTCAAGCCCGCCGACTCAACGGCTCCAACGCCGAACGCGCCCTAGCCCTGATCAATCAGCTAAACCCGCAGCAGGTATACGTTTACGCTATGGGTCAAGAACCCTGGCTCACATACATTACCTCCATCGACTACGCCCTAGACGCCGCCCCCATTTTAGAATCCGACCAGCTCATTGCAGCTTGCCAACAAAGCGGTAGAGAGAGCGATCGCCTCCTCGGACAGCACCAAATAAACCTCACCCCAGCTTCAAAAACTACAAAAACCCCATCCCCTATCCCCACCCTCTCAACTCACCCAACCCCGCACGAATCACAAAAAACGAGCCAAACCCCCATCCCCAAAAGCAACTCACCCTTCATCCCTCATCCTTCATCCCTCATCCCTTCTACCCCCCTCACTGTCTTCCTCAATCATCTCCAAACCCTAGACATCCGCCTATGGTTAGACGGCGACACCCTGCGCTGCAACGCTCCAAAAGGCGCACTCACACCAGATCTCACCGTCCAGCTCAAAGAGAACAAACCCGCTATCATCGCCCTACTCAAAGGAAATACAGTCAACGAACAACAAGAAATCCCCTCGCCGTCCCCCAACC
>JBARVS010000294.1:0-4872 GCA_049646385.1 Phormidesmis sp.
TTGCCTGCTTTTGGGAGCGATTATGGCGACCGCGATTGCCCTCGCTGTGCAGCAGTCTAGCAACGGTATTACTTTCTATATTCGCCTCTTCGCTCAGCGTGTTCGCAGCCTGGGCGCTCGGTGCGTAGCCGGTGACTTCATAGCCCTGCTCTGTGGCGAGCTGAGCGACCAGCTTTAGACTGTAGGTTTTACCGGCACCTGCGACCCCCTGCCATGCGATGACCTGTCATGCGATGAACTGATTGGTCGTTGTCGCCGTCGTTTCTATCGCCTGCCGCTGCCCTTCTGTCAGCGACAGTTCTTGCCGTAGAAGCTGCCATATTTTTGCATCGTCTGCGATCGCTTCGACTCGGCCTTGGCCGCTTTCCATAATCGCTATCGTGTTGAGTTCGCGCTCGATAGCCGTTTGCGTCGTATAGCGGTTCTTCGCTGGCAGAAGTCCGGCGTTCGTCATCGCTGTTTGCAGCTCGGCAAAAGACTGCTCGCCAAGATGATGTTCGAGGGCAAAGCGCTCGGCTCTTTCGACTCTGAATATGCTCTCTCGTTCGCTCGCGTGATTCACCCCTTCGGCGGCGGCTGTTTGGGCTTAGCTAGTCAGTTCTTTCATGGCCGCTTCTGGTGTCGCTGGCAGCGTCACTTCTCCCGCAGCGATCGCCCGGTGCCATCCAATCAATAGCACCTCTCTCGGCACACTCTTTTTTCGCAGTCTTGTGGCTAGGGTCGCCTGCTTCTCTTGAGTGGCATTCAGGGGCTTCCCTCCGGCTTCTTTGACGGCATCCTCCCACCGCTTGATGTACTGCTCTATCTGCCGCGTTCTCGTGCTGAACAAATCGGGTAGCGGTTGCTCGTAGCCTTTGAACTCAAACTGGCCCCTGCCATTCGGTTCAATTTCATAGCCATATCTGCGCAGTTGAACCGCCAGTTCGTTCTGATAGATCTCGCCCAGTAGCTTCTAGTTATTAAGCACCTCTTCTTTCGATAAACTGCGCCAGCTACCATTTGCCGTTTGGGTCGCATTGATGACCACGCAATGGGTGCGCAACTGTGGATCTTGTTAGCAGCTCGTTTTACATCTAAATGTAGCGGCAAGAACGTTGCTATTCTGCACTTCTCGGCAAGTGCCGATACTCAACAGGGTTTGTATTCCCTACTTCCAGAAATGATGTCGAATTTTAATATGCGACATTGAACCGTTTTTGTCGTATATTAAAATTCGACACAAGCAGGACTTGTACATGTTTAAGTCAAAAGTCGTTCTCGCTATCTTGGCTAACGCTGGAGGAGTCGGAAAAAGCACCCTAGCTGTACATCTAGCCCAATCTCTTGCCGAGATGAAACTTTCCGTTGGTCTGATAGACCTCGACCCACAAAGAGCCTTAGATGTTTTCTGTGGGTTGCCTCCAGCAGATTACGATCACTCTATCGCTAAAGCTTTAGTCAAAGGTCAACGCGAACCTCTATGCTTTATTCCCGTATGGGACAGTGACCACATCGAAATATGCCAGGGTCATCCAGCAATGTCTCAGATTGCAGATGAGCTGGTTGTAAGGCGCAGAGGAGAATATGCTCTTTCTGATCGACTGACTTCATCACCCACTGGGCACGATGTTCTGATACTGGATTGCCCAGCTACGCTAGGTAAAATTTGTGAAAATGCTGTGGCCGCAAGCACTCACGTCTTGGTTCCGATTCAGCTAGAGATGAAGTCAATATCTGGGGTTGCAGACCTTGTTCAGTGGCTTATAGGGATCACGGAAGAGCTACAGCTCAGCCCGCCGCCGCCGATTCTAGGTTTAGTTCCTAGTCTTTATGACAAGACGAAAAGTATTCATAGACAGTATTTGCAGCAGCTTCCAGAAGTTGCTCAGCAGTTACAGATTAAAGTCTATCCAGAAATTCGTGACTCTGCTGAGTTCAAGAACGCTAGCGCTTTAGGTGTGCCAATTCAGACATACCGTCCGAAACACAAAGCTAGCAAAGACTTTCAAGTCTTAGCTCAAGATATAGCTGCGCTTTCAGAGGAGAAGTCAAATGCCTAAAAAACTACCTAGCTTAGCTGGTCGATTTAGTCAGGCTGTCACCGCTACTGACCATGTTAGAGAAATTGCGACCCTTCAGGCCCAAATTGAAGACTTGCGCAGAACTCAATCTCCAGAGTTGGAAGAACAGCTAAGTGTTCTTAGAGCGCAGCTTGCGGCGCAGTCTGGAGAGCAAGATATCTCAATTGCACTTATCGACCCAAACCCGTCGCAGCCACGTAAGAGCATTCCGCTTACCAGCATTCAAACGCTGGCAAACACCCTAAGTACTGATGGCCAAATTACATCTGTCATTCTCATTCCATCTTGTGATCGCTACCTTCTCTGGGACGGTCAACGTCGGTGGGAAGCTGCCAAATACTTAGAATGGGAAACGATTCGGGCCGTTATCGCACCCATGCCTGACGACCTGCATCGTCAGGCACTATTAACTTTCGTTCACCACGAAGACCTTAATCCGCTTGATAAGGCAGAGGCAATTGTTAAAGAGGTCGCATCCGTCGCTGAGCTGGACGAAGAAGCTATTCCCGTTGTGCTTTCTACTGTCTTACGGCGGCTAGAGAGACAGAATCAGGTTCAGCAACTAAATGGCTTAGTTAGCGCTTCTAAGGAAGATCAGGAGAAAACTGTAAGCCAGCTAGGAATCCGGCCAGACGAAGAGAAGGTTCTGCTCTCAATTCTTGAGCTAGCACTCTATCCGCCTTCTGTTAAATCCAATTTGATGCCTATGCTGTCGCTGCCATTGGATCTAAAAACAGCGATTCGCGAGAAGGGGCTGAAAGCCGCTCACGCCTCAGCTTTAGTCAGTCTATCTGAAAAGAACTTAAAGACCAGTGAACGTCAGGCTCGTAGAGAACGGCTTGAAGCCACCGAGAAAGTTTTGCAGGAAGGGCTCACGGTGGCGCAGACAAGAGAACTCCTCAAACAGATTAAGGCTAAGTATATAGAATCTGCCGAACCTAACTCAAAAGCTATTCAGGCAGTAGGAAAGAAATTAGACAAACTAAGTGAGAGGAGCCTTAAAACCGCATCAAAAGAAGATCTTCTTGCTTTACAAAAAACCTTGAGAAATAAACTAGCGCAGGTGGAGGCTTTGCTATGAACGCGGATAGCTCGATCAAAGCAGGCGATCTAATCACAGTCGTTTACGAAGAGCGCGAATTTCGAGCGATTGTAATAGATCCGAATGGATTAGGTAAGGGAGAACCTAGTATTGGCTTCGGCTTTCGTATGGCGCAAAAGCACATCGGAATTCCGCAACCAACCCTTACCAGTAGGGTGATTAATCTTGACGGGGTAGACTACTTCAAAGCCCCATCTGGCAACAGTTACAGGGTGATTAATCTTTTAGGGGACGATGGCAATGAATACAAAGTTATCGAGGTCTCAGATTGGTTCGACCTATCGATGGATATTCTTCTGAACCCTGGTCAGACACGTAAGCCCACTAGAGAACGTATAGGCGCGTTTCTGCGTTGGTTTGCCATTAAAGGTTTCTACGCTGAGTCGTTTGTGGCTCTCAAAGGCGTCTATACGGCTAAGAGTAGTCGCGCAACCACGCGTTGGTTAGTTACACGCGAGAGCGGCAAGCCTGCTCGCAGGACTTATACAGATTTACTCAGCGAGTTGAACGTGCATCAGTCAGCCTATGGTAAGTACACCAATGATATCTACAAGGGACTCTTCGGTGTCCCGGCTTCTGAAATGCGGCAGAATTGGGCGCTGGTCTCTGGCTCAGCTAAGATTGCTCGCAACTACATTAACGAGCAGACGGGACTAGAAGCCGTAAAATTTGCTGAAGATATGGTAGTGAGGGTCTATTCCGACAACCTTGAGGACGCTCATGCAGAGGCAATTAGACTCACTGTGAAAAAGTACAAGCTGCATCCCCAGTTGAAAAAGCAACTTTAGCTATAAAAGCTGGCCACAAGCCCTGTGTCCACGGTAGAGAACCCATACAGATTCAAATCCTGCTGTCTTCATAAATAGCGCGATCACCCATCAATCGGAGGACTAGCGGGCTGCAATTAGCTCTACCCTTGAGTCTTGTCTCGCCCAGCGGCGTTGAATAAACCAGACTTTGAATGCTTGGCGACTTGCTGGAAAGACTCTGAAGCCTTTCTCTCTACCGCTCGTTTGGTGTATCGGTCAAAAGCCTGCGCCGATTTAATTCTCATGAGTTTCCGAGCAAACTCAGGTGGCACGTCTTCGAGAATCATCTGCGTCCCGAACGTATGCCGCAGTCGGTGAGGATGAATGGATTCCTCTATTTCAGCGATCGCCGCCAAGTCTTTTACTAGATTATAGATAGCACGATAGCTCATCCGCTGCCCGTAGTTACGGTTTGACTGGCTCTTGAACAGCGGCCCCGATGCGGACATGTCAAACTCCTGGCGCAGGCACCAGCCCAGATAACTATCGAGTGAATTACGAGCCTCCGCGCAGAGCGGAACCAACCCATCGCTGCCCCACTTTGCGCCCGCTACCTGTACTCCTTCCGCTGTGTAATCCTGGATGTTTAAGTTGCTAACCTCTGTCCCTCTCAGGCCATGCTTGAGCACCCAAAGGACGGCAGTATCCCTGGGACACAGGTGCCCTCTATACGACAGTCCTTCATCTAGTTGGTGGACTGTCTTGATTTCCAGCTCCTTGGGCCGGGGTGGGTCTGATGTGACATGCTCGATGCTAAGGGTTGGGTTAAAGCTGATATAGCGTCTGACTGCCAGCCACTTAAAGAAGCTTTGAAGCGCGGCTAGAGACTGATTGATACTGGCGGGGGCTAGCCCTATCTTCTCGGCTTTGCCAGGTTTCGTTTTGAGATAGTTCTTGTAAT
>JBARVS010000295.1:0-13820 GCA_049646385.1 Phormidesmis sp.
GAAAAGGAAGATCGCTCTCGTAGGGATCCCTATCCTCACGCCCGTTCATCCATAGCAGCAGCAGTCCGGTAGTGACTAGAAAAGAGGCTGCCAAAGCGCCCCCCACTGCAATTTTAGGATTGGGAGAGGTGTACTTGTCTTCAGCAGGCAGGGTCGGTTCAGCCGCTAGCTGGACAGGTGGGTAAATGGAATATATGTCCTCTTCGTTGAGGTTTAGCGTTGTTAGCGCAGAGGCATACAGCGTTTCTGCTGACTGTAGGTTTCGCTTAAGCGCATCAACCTTGAACTGATCTTGTGATAGCCCAGCCAGACGCTCTTCGAGCAGCGCCATTTGGTTGGCAAGCTCTTGGGACTGTGACTGAAGGCCGCTTTGATTAGCGCGTCCAGACACCGCCTCTTGAAAGAGCGCCCCTCTAGAGGCCGCGACGCTAGGATCTATGCTCAGCGGAGCAAGCTGACTTAATGTGGCTTGATCGACGGGTCTGCCCAAAAGAGAAGATCCCCTATTTTCTAGGGCGGCGACAAGACCTTGCACCTCTGCGCGCTTGGCAACGACCTGAGGATGTTGGCTGCCTAGCTGCGCTGAGAGATCGGCGTAGGCCGCCGCTGCCACACCGTATTCTTCAAACTGATTTTGATAGACCGGATCGCTTTGCAGTCGGTAGGCATCAGCGGCCCCGGCTGAGGATTGGCTGATGTCTGAGGTCAGCTGATCGACCTGGCTACCGACTCCTTTTTCCTGCGCTATCGACTGCGCGAGCTGCTGGCGCATTTGCTCAATTCCACTCGCTAAATCTTGTATCTGCGAGTCAGTGCTAAGACCCGATTCGCCCTGATATTCTGTCAGATCACCCTGTGCCTGATCGACCTTTCGACGGGCAGATTCTAAACTAGCTTTGGTTTCTGTTTCTCGTCTGCGGATCTCTGCTTGCCTGAGCTGACTAAGCCTGCGATCAAGGGCGTTGTATAGCGCCATCGCTTTGTTTTGGGCTAGCTCAGGCGTTTCGCCGTTGTTGACAAAGCTGATGATAGAACTTTGCGAATCCGTTGTGATTTCTAGCTCGCCGAAGCTTCCTACGGGTATATCAACGGCGGCGGCGGCGGCTTTTTTGATATCTGGACTTTGGATCAGGTAAACATAGTCAGAGCGAGGGTCTTCGCTTACCAGCGATCGGGAGCTGTTGGATCCGGTGGAGGCTCGCCACCCTTCTGGCAAGGTGACATCTACGCCGGAGTTGTTGGTGAGAATTTTAACGCCCCACTCGCTTCTATAGTTTTTGGGGGCAAGGTTTAAGTAGGCGGCGACCAAACACCAGATGATTACGTTGGCTAACAGCCCTAGTCCCAAATAGCCCCAAGCTGGAATCCTAGATCCTAAGCGCCTGGGAGCCGCTTGGTGGACTGTTGACGTGGTTTGAGAGATAGGAGAAGTAGGTAGAACATCAGCCATGGATCAAATCAGAATTAGGGGGATGATATAAGGCTATAAAGATTGAAAAGTGCCAGAGAAATTCGATTAAGGCGCTATCAAGCGCTAGTCATTGTTGTCGAATAAGTCGATTAAAAGGTTGAGGGGATTGAGGAAGTTGGTTACGGTTCCTAAAATACCGCGAATGTTAGTGGTTCGAGAATCGAAGCAGGCGATCGCATCATCCGGCATCAAAAAAGGATTGGGCTCAAAATTACCGCTAACGGCAATGGCTTCACTGACTTGATCGGTTTGATCATCTGCTGCATAGACGGCCTGATCGTAGACCTGGTTACTGACCAGATCCATCACCCGATACTCCGATGTCGTCACCGCGTTGGTTTGCGCGTTGGTTTGAATCAGCAACGCTCGCCGATTGGCATTGGTTGAAGGCGTCCCCCCCACGCACTGAGCCGATACTAACGCTTGAGCTAAGCTGGTGCCGTACTTAAAGTTGGCAGAGTTAATGCCGCCGACTTTATCGAGATTGTTGCTGCTGCCTTCGGTCACGTTAGATACGTACAGATTCACGCTGTCGGGCGTAATTTGAGAGGGGCGTACGAGCGATCGCTGAAACGCCCCGGCACTTGGCACAATGATTTGATCGCCAGATACCAATGGAAAATCAGCAACAGCAGAGCCTGAAAAAATTCCAGAAAGGTCAACGACTATAGCCTCTGCGCCCCGCAGAACTTGCACATTATTTACATCAGCAGTCGGCTTCACCCCACCTGTTGACTTCAAAGCCGCCGTTAAGTAGCGCTCTAACGGGTAGTCACCGGGCAGATCGTCGCCTGTATCGACTGCATTGACCGCTAGATTTGCTCTGTCGTCTGCCGCCTCGCTAGAGAGCAAAACTCTACCAGGGCCAAAGACTTCTCCTGTAATGGACACTTGAATAGGCGAATAGTTGAGCACTTGAACGGCAACATTGAGCAGTTCGGGGCGAAAGAACCCTTTGCGCAGCAGCTCGTCGCGCAGGCGTGACTGTACCTGAGGGGGCGTAAGGCCCAGTACAGACAGCGGCTCTAATAGAGGAATTTCCAAATCGCCGCTAAAGTTTACGTTGTACTCACCGCTGAACTCCTCGCCGCCAACGCCCGGTATTTGGATTCTGAGGCGATCGCCCGGAGAAAGGGGAAGCTGCTGCCGATTAATAGTGGGTAAAACGCTGTTTTGTGGCACCGCTGCGGGCGTAACAGGCGCAGGCAAAGTAGGCAGGCCTTGTGCCAGAGCAGGCTGTGACGAAAGCGCAAATGTAGGTGCTGCTGCTAATGAGAAGACCGCTATTCTCAAGAAGTGCCCGCATGGGAGCAGCCTAGATGAAATCAGCGTTGAGAAATACATAGGCACTTCAGCATATCTACTTAGTTCTTAATCTCAATGATAAGGGGTCAAGCCATTGAACGATGTTACGGAAGAATTTGGCACAGCAAAGTTTCTATGAAGCTGATGAGAAGGATGAGCCTTGATATCTATTTTTTCTGCCGATTTTCCTCATTCACATCAGAGATCACGCTGCCAAAGATGAAGGAAAGAACAAAAGCCTATGACGCTTCACAGCAGCTTCACAAAAGCAGGTGAATTTACTGAGACAACGGGTGCCCTCATAAATGTTAAGTAACAGCCGAGCCTCGTACGCGATAGGCTTATGATTCAAACAAGCAGCTCAACTGCCCTCTTTAACCGCTCTAGATGAACGCATACATCACACAGCTCTTCGGCACTAGAGACGCCGAATCGACGAACGATCTGCCGTTCAGAATCATCTTCTGGCTGTCAATGTACACGCCCTTTGAAGAATTTTTCTTAAGGTGGCTGCCTAATCCAATTGCTGTCCCTTTAAGATTTGTGCCAGAGCTAATTTTATACGGGCTGGCGCTGAAGGTTTGTGGCAGCAAAATTTTAAGGGGCGATCGCCTCAAAAAAACCCCTATCGACCTGTGGGTAGCTGCCTTTTTCGTAGCAACGGCAATCTCAATGGTGCTCAACGGCTCCGGGCCGAGAGGCAGCCTTTTAAACATGAGAACAATCTGGCGGTATCTCTCGGTTTTTTACATAGCCGTCAACATTGACATCTCTAAAAGCGAGCTAAAAAGGATGCTCAGCGGCCTAAAAGTTGTCATGGTCATCCAGGCATTTATCGGCTCTATTCAATATTTTTTGCCCGCCCGCGTTAACTTAGTTTTGTTTGCGCCCAAGGGCTTTCAGATTGGAGGCTACAACGGCACTTCTAACGCTAGCAGTGGGGGGCTAAAAGTAGGCGCTACGGCTGGAACCTTTTCAGATCCTGCCGTTTTATCGGCCTTCATGCTGATCGGGCTAGCCCTCTTTTTTGCGAGTAGCTACGTCGGTAGCAGCCCACTGCTGCCGGCTCGCTGGGTAGAGCTGCGCGATTTAGCCCTGCTGTTGTTTTCAACCTTTGCCACCAAAAAGCGAGCGGCCCTCTTAATCGCGCTGTTTATCCCGCTTGTCACCATCTATGTTTACGGCAAAAGCAAAAAGCTAGCCAATATTGGCTGGTTTTACGGGGCGATTGGCCTCGTAGGGATTTTGGCGATTATTTCACTGGGCGCAGTCAGCAACAGCAGCTTAGCAGGCGTTGACGAACGAGAAACCTCGGTAAGCTTAAGCGCCTACTTCCTTCAGATATTCTCTGCCGACTACTGGCAGCAGTCTAACGAAGCGGCCAGAGGGTGGTTTATGAACGTGATTCTTGATACGCTAATCACCACTCGTAGCTGGTTTGGCCTGGGCCCCGACTTTTGGCATGCGCTCAACATTATTGAAGCGACAACGCTCCGTACGGGCGAAGATATCGATAAGTTATATCGGGACGCGGGCGTGTTTGATGACGGCTTCTGGTTTGCCTTTTTAGCCTACTTTGGAATTGTTGGAACGCTCATTTACGGTATCATCCTCAAACGCCTGTACGATGCGAGCAAGTGGCTTGCTCGGGTTGCCTCCGAGCCTGAATACAAAACGCTAGGCGCAATGTTTGCAACGGTCATCGTAGTGACGGTTTTTTATACGTTTGTTGAGCGCACCCTTCGGCTGAGGGCTTTCAGCTTTTACTTTTGGCTGCTAGCGGGTCTAGTGATTAACGCCTGCCATGTCAAAATAGCGGCCATCAAACAGGCCCGATCATCGGGTCACTAAGGTTTAGTGGGGTTTGGTGAGGTTTGGTGGGGCTTGGTGGATAGGTTGGGTGGATAAAGATAGAAAATAACCTAAAAAAAATTCTAAAAAATGGAGTATAGCTGTGGTTAATCAATCAGATATTTCTCAAGCAGACCTAGCCGTAGCCGCCTCCCCCGCTCGAAAGGATGCCGTTAAGCTCCCGCTGCTGCGAACCTCTTTTGCTTATTCAGCGAAGAAAATCGCTGCTCACATGAGCGCCTATAAGGACATACCCAAGGTTTTAGACATTGGCTGTGGGAGCAAGTCTGACATTGGCCGCTACTTAAAAGAGCGAAACACACCAGCGCTGATTCACGGTGTGGATCTAGATGAATATGCCCTAAAAAATCAAGATGTCGATCAGCTATTCATTTGCGATGCAGCAGAGATGCCGTTTGACGATGACACTTACGATGTCGTGTTTTCTCAGTTTTTGTTAGAGCATGTTGAAAGCTCTGAAAAGACCATTAACGCGATCGCTCGGGTAATGGCAAAAGACGGCCTAGCCACGCTGATTATTCCAAATCCCACCTCTATCGAAGCGACCGTCACCCGGTTAACGCCCTACAACTTTCATATCTTTTTTAAGCAAAAAGTCCAGCTCAGCGACACCGCCAGCGAAGATACCTTTCCCACCCTATTCGACTTTAAGAGCATCAAGCATCTCAAAAAACAGATGGAAGCTGCCGGATTTAAAGACGTTGAAGCTGTTTTTGTCCCAGAAGTATACTTCCGCTTTCGCTTCCGTCCGATTTTAGTGAGATTAGCCCTGCTCTACAGCCGCATTTTAGAAACCTTAAACATAGGCGCTTTGATGGATTCTGTAGTGATGGTTGGCTACAAGGCGTGAGGGCGGCAGGGCAACAGGGCTAATCCTGAAGACAATCGCTAATTAGCGCCGTCATTTTAGCAGCGCTGTCTAAAGTAGAGAGTCGCCGAGCGCTTGCGGCCATCTCCTCTAGCTGGGCGGGATGGTTGAATAAATCTAAAACCAGTGACTGAAGCTGCTGGCCCGAGAGCGCCGACTGCAGATGAAGCTGCGCCGCACCCGCCTGCTGAAAAGCCCGCGCGTTGTAGGCTTGATGGTCTTCAGCGGCAAAAGGGTAAGGAACCAAAATAGCAGGCGTACCGGTAATGGCTAGCTCAATTAGGGTGCCCGCGCCGGCGCGACTTACGGCTAGGTTTGCCCGCTGGAACAAAGCGGCCATATTGTCATAAAAAGGGCGGTGGATGTAGTGGGGATGGCTAAAGCTATCGGCCTCAGGATCGTTGCTGCCCGTGATATGAACAATCCAAAGCCCCGCCTCTAGCCAGCCCACAGCGGCCTCTCGTACGCGCTGATTGAGGACAACGGCTCCTTGAGAGCCGCCCACGACCACCACCAGCGGAACATCGGCAGGAATCGCGATATCGGTAAGGCCCGATTGGGCAGCGGTAAGGAACTGCGATCGCACGGGCGTACCCACCACCACCGTATTCGCCTTGGGCAAATACTTCGCCGCCTCTGCAAAACCGAGCGCCACCGTTGTGCACCAAGGACTAAGCCAGCGCGTCACCTTACCGGGCAGCGCGTTGGACTCGTGCAAAATCGCGGGTAGTCCTAAGGAACGAGCCGCAATAATAGCGGGCGCGGCAATGTAGCCCCCGGTCGTAAAGACCCCTTGAAAGTGGCCTTGCTTCAGCAGCCTGCGAACCTGAAGCGTCGCTTTGGCAAAGCGGCCTGAAAGCTTAAAACTGCTCAGGTTAAAACTACTCTGAACGCCCCCCATTTGCACCGTATGAAGAGGATAGTGCTGAGGAACTAGCTGAGTTTCTAAGCGATCAGGCACCCCGAGCCACTCAATAGCATAGTCAGTATAAGTATGCCTAGAAGCGCCTTCGGATAGCTGCTGAGCCGTGGCGATCGCCGGAAATAAATGTCCGCCTGTCCCACTAGCAGCAATCAGCAGTTTGATACTCACGATGTTTGAAGCCCCCCTGAAATAACCGTCATAATACAGGTTTCCAGGCTACCTTGGTTTAAGATACTTACTGTTCAAGATACTTGCTGCTCAAGGAAACACAAACCTCATGACCCATCGCCAACCTCGGCCCATCGCACTATTTATCTGCGGGCTTGCCCTAACGTGGAGCTGCGGTGGCAATCTTAAAAGCCGTCAGGCAGTGGCTGCTTCGCCGGAGTCGGCCCCTGCTGAGCTAACGAGCACCCTTGAGCAAATGGCCACCGCTGCAACGGCAGGCGATGTATCGAGAGTGATGCAGGGTTACAGCCCAGAATTTACGAATGATGATGGATTCACCTACGAAACCTTGCCCACCGCGCTAGAAACCCTTTGGCAGCGCTACAGCAAGCTCACCTATCGCATAGAGCTACAGTCGTGGGAACAAACAGGCGACGGCTATCGGGCTGAGACAGTGACTTATATTGACGGCACTCAGCTCACCGACGGGCGAGCGACTAAGCTAGAATCAGTGATTCGCTCAGAACAAACGTTTATCGGCGGCAAAATCGTCTCACAAAAAACGCTCTCCGAGCGCAATCAGCGCACCTCTGGCGACGCGCCACCGACCATTTCCGTCATCTTGCCAGAGCAAGTAGGGGTGGGCGAAAGCTACGACTTTGACGCAATTGTTGCAGAACCTTTGGGCAGTCGCTATTTGCTAGGCGCGGCGGTAGAAGAAGGCGCAACCGCAGAAGACTTTTTCACAGGTCGGCCTTTAGAGCTAGAGCTTTTGACCGCCGGTGGCCTGTTCAAAGTAGGCGAAGCACCTGCTACGCCCGATAGTCGATGGGTATCTGCCTTGCTCGTGCGGGACGATGGCATCGTCGTCGTCACCCGTCGCCTGCGGGTGGAATAGCACTTAGGTCTCTGAGTATCGGTGTTGCCTAAGGCGGCATCGGCAGCGCGGTTGGGGTGAGACATCATGCCCAATTTGAGCGACATCCAGCATTAGCTAATCTATCTAATCTGTCGTAGGCTTAAGGTCATAGGGAGAGATGAAAGCTATGCCAACTGCAATTCAGGGAATCTACAATCACGTTCTATCAACGCTGTCTCCTACCGAGCGTCTACAACTGGCGACTCTGATTCTCAATAGTCTGGTTCAGGGAAGTGTTTCTACTGTGGATGATGGAGATACTTGGACAGAGCAGGATCAACTCGATCTAACTGCCTTTTCTTTACAGTATGCGGCAACTGCTTTTCCTGGTGATGAGGAAATTACTGAGTGAATTGTAATGCAGGCGATGTAGTGACGGTTGATTTCCCTGGCGTGACAGACATTAAACGCCGCCCAGCGATTGTACTGTCTTCTACCGAGTATCGTGCCATTCGTCCTGATGTCATTATTGGCCTGGTCACCTCCCAGACAAAAAGGCTGGGCGTCACAGATTATGTGCTTCAGGACTGGCAGACAGCAGGGTTAAGGACGGTATCTGTTTTCCGCAGCTTTATCGTGACCTTGCCTCGCTCAGCTAACCTAGCTGTGGTTGGGCGATTATCGGCACGGGACTGGCAGGGCGTCACGGCTTGTGTCAGAGTTGCCTTAGCTGAGACAGAGGGGTCAATCTAGAATGAGATCATTAAGGATTGAATACTGATAGAGGTAAGGCTAAGATGGCCTGTATTATAAAGGCACCTATCAAAACTCTAATCTTATGGAAGTGACAGAGCTAGCAATTCAACAACGCTACGAACTTCTTCTCCGGCAAATACTACGGCTCCATCATCAAAGCCAACACCATAGTCGGCATAAAAATTCGCTTGGAGCGGATTGCTAAAAGTCTCTAGTGCTTGGTTGAACTTATTTTCAGCCGCTCAAGCGAAACGTTATGCGGCATTTGCCAGGGCTGATGGCATTAGCCCTGCAATCAGTCCTGCAAAGAGGGCTAGCCCGTCGGTGTTGCCTAAGGCGGCATCGGCGGCGCGCTCGGGGTGGGGCATCATGCCTAAGACGTTGCCCGCTCGGTTGCAGATGCCAGCAATGTTGTGAATAGAGCCGTTGGGATTGGCGGCTTCAATATGCTTGCCGCTGGCATCGCTGTAGCGGAAAAGCACCTGTTGGTTGTCTTCTAAGGCTTTTATGGTGTCGGGTTCGGCGTAGTAGCAGCCTTCGCCGTGGGCAATGGGCAGCGTGATGACCTGATTGAGTGAGTAGGCATTAGTCCAGGGTAAGTCGGTGCGCTCTACGGTGATAGGATGGCGATCGCACACAAAATGCAGGTCTCGATTGCGCACTAGCGCCCCTGGCAGTAGGCCCATTTCGGTAAGCACCTGAAAGCCGTTGCAAATGCCCATCACAAATTTGCCTTGACGGGCGTGTTGGGCAGTCGCCTGCATCGCGGGAGAAAACTGGGCGATCGCCCCGCACCGTAAATAGTCGCCGTAGCTGAAGCCGCCGGGAACCACCACCACGTCAATATTTGAAAGATCGCTCTCTTCGTGCCAGATCATCCGCGTGGGCTGCTGCAAAATGTCTCGGAGGATGTAGGCTACGTCGCGATCGCAGTTGGCCCCTGGAAAAACAATTACGCCAAAATTCATTGTCTCTTTCCTTCTTTTAATTACGGGGTTGCAGCTTGAAGCACTTCGATTCGATAGTTTTCAATCACTGGATTAGCCAATAGCTGATTGCAAATTTTATCAAGCTGCTGCTGCGCCGACGACTCGCTCCCAGCCGTCAGCTCTAGCTCAATGTACTTGCCAATGCGAACCTTAGAGACGTTGTCGTAACCCATATGGCTAAGGCCAGAGCGCACGGCAGTCCCCGCTGGGTCGAGCACAGAAGGCCGCAAAGTGACGTACACTTTGGCATGGTATAGAGTAGCCGAAAAAGATTGCGCCACAAGCATCACAAATGAGAGGGGATAAGGGCAGTTGTATCAGTGCGATCCTACCGCACGAGATCCTACCGCACGATCCTACCGTAATTATCTCTTGCAAATATCTTCAGTTTGCGCTGGGCTCGCTTAAGATGGAATAAGTCTAAGCTGGAATAAGTCTAAGCTGGAAATAAGTCTAAGCTGGAATAAGTCGGCATTAGCTGACAGCTCGCCGCACCTTACTTTGATAAAAATAATCAAAGGCTAATGAAAAGCCGTCGTACCCGCAGCCAAAATCAGGTTTTAGAACTCCTTAAGAAAATTGAGGACGCAATTTCGGCGCAAGAGATGTATAGCCAGCTCAAGCAGCGTCAAATCAGCATGGGGCTTGCCACCATTTACAGAGCCCTAGACTCGCTCAAGTTAGAAGGCGCTGTGCAGGTGCGTACGCTCTCTAACGGAGAATCGCTGTATAGCCTTGCCAAAGAAGACACCCACCATCTTACCTGCGTTCGCTGTGGCACTTCGGCAGTGATGGAGGAATGCCCGGTGCATGGCCTAGAAACGCATCTCACCGAGTCTCACCATTTTCAAATTTTTTATCACACCTTAGAATTTTTTGGACTCTGTGAAAAATGTCAGCTTACCGAGTGAACATGAACTACTACCAGTCAGCTAGCGCTGTCAAGTAGTTTCGCTCGTTTCTTCTCTGCTAGTTGCCTCATGCTTCCACAATTGGTAGAGCTAGCAGATCGACGGCGTGAGGGCTGTTCCAACCCCGTTGCATAGATCAGATTCACTTGAGCCGCGTTTGTATCACGGTCTTCGACATGGCCGCATTCAGCATTTGCACAGACATGCACCCGGTCACTCAGCATCTTAGGCGTTAGCTCCCAGCACTGAGCGCAGCGCTGAGTAGGCTTTAGCTGACGGGTTGGCGACTCAATGTAGAAGCCCTCGGCTTCAGCTAACTTGTAGTCAAGAAATTGGCCAATCATGCCAAATCCAACTGACAAAATAGAGCGGTTCAGCCCAGCCTTTTGAGCCTTACGCTTACTGCCCTTCTTGGCCTTACGGGTCATGTTCTTGACGCTCAGTTGCTCACCTGCGACTAGGCTGTTAGCGCTTACTATGTCGCTGGTGAGTTGATGTATCCAATCCTCACGCTGCCGCGTGACCCTGCGCTGTAGCTGGCTGATCCGTTTCCGTTCGGCTAGCCAACGCCGAGAGCCCTTTATCCGCTCAGTGCGGTTTGGTGCCCGCTTACGGCGCAGCCGCTTAGAGGCAGCTTTCACTGCCTGCTCACCGACACCGATAAAAGAAGGCTTGGCTTCCTTGCTACCGTCACTGAATGACACTGCATCTTTGCAGCCTAGATCGATGCCAATGCTACCGCCCGCAGTCATGCGAACTGGCTCACACTTGACGGTGATAGAGGCATACCATTTACCGTGACGATAAAAGATGGTGCAAGTATTTGGAGAGCCCCAGGTGCGGGCATTGCCACGCATCTTAATAGTCCCCAAATTGGAAAGTGCCAAACTGCCATGCTTACCGTCAGTTAGCGCTTTCCAACCAGCTTTAGCGGGATATGTCCAGCCAGAATAAAAGCGGTTCCCTTTGAACTTTGGGTATCCTCCAAGCCCTTTGAAAAACCGCTCAAACGCAAAGTCAACCCGTTTCAAAGTGGCCTGCAAAGCTTGCGAGCCTAACTCTTTGAACTCAGGCCACTCTTCCTTGAATGCTGGCAAGCAGTTCTGCTGACCAAAGTAGTCAACACTGATCTCCCAGCGCTTGTACATATCGCGCCTGTCAGCTAGCGCTGCATTGTATAAATAGCAATGCAAGCGCTTCCACTCAAACAACTTGTCAGTCTGCTGTTTGGTGGGATATAGCCGATAGGTGACACGTCGGGTTAGCATAAATCAATTATATCTCACCTGCATACTATGAAAACTCATTTACATAAGGCTTCACACGTCGCTTATAGTATTCACTTGCATATTTACCTCGTGACTCGCTATCGCGCTGCATTTTTGACTCAGCCGATAGTAGATTGCATTGTTGAGGCAGTTAGCCGGATATGCAGGCTGAGGAAGTCGGAGCTGGTAGAATGGGGCGCAGAGCCTGACCATATTCATTTTTTGATAGACCTTCATCCAGACAACAACATTTCTCAGCTTGTGAAGAGCTTGAAGTCAGTGTCTACCAAGGATATCAAGGCTCAGTTTCCGACTGAGTACAAACAAACTTACTGGAGTGGTAGCGGGGTATGGGGCAGGCAAAAGGGGATTGTTTCTTGCGGCGGCGCTCCGCTTGATATTGTCAAGCAATACGTCCAAAATCAAGCGGGCGTTGATGATTAGTTGCTGCGCTCACTCTCATCCCCCAGTCGCTGCGCGTCAGAGGGATTTCCCGCTCACATTTGTTAAAAAATATTTTTCAGGTTTATCTGAAGTCCCGGCAGGAGAGATTCACCGGACAAGATCGTGGGGAAGGGAACGGTTTCAGCCGCTTGGCTGGCTCGATAGATCTCAACGGTCTTATCTTTCGGATTAATCAGCCAGCCCAGCTTGAGGCCATTGTCTATATATTCCTGCATTTTGGCCTGTAGGACTGATAGGCGATCGCTAGCCGAACGAAGCTCTATTACAAAGTCAGGACACAGCGGCAGAAATTTGTTGGGATCGGGGCAGAGGGCTTCTAAGCGCGATCGCAATACCCAAGAAACGTCAGGCGATCGCGTTGCCCCGCTCGGCAGCTTGAATCCAGTCGAGGAATCAAACACTATTCCAGTGCCATCAGCCTTTGCCCAACTCACTATATGCCAGCTTAGATCAGCGTTCCGTCGCCCTGTATCCCATCCAGTTGGCGGCATGATGATCAGATTTCCTTCTGTAGTGAGTTCTAGCCGCAAGTCTCGATTCGCTTGGCACAGACGGTAGAACTGATCTTCGTTAAGACGAAGGTTAGCGGTTTGCATTTCTAAGGTAAGGGTCATCATCGCGGGTAGCTATGAGTGCGGAGTCTATATTCATTTTAAGGGTTGACAGAAGCGATGAATGCTTTTCTCAGTCAAGCTACACTAAAGGCATTGTCGATGTTTGGGAACGTAGATTATGCTTAGTGGCATCAAGCGGCAGGGAGTGGTCGGAAAGAACGGCATGATAGAAATTCAGACCTCTGAGCTAGCGGAAGGAACTGTCGTTGAGGTAATTGTCTTAACCGAACAGCAGGTTTCTGAAGGTAGTGATGAGTTGCTGTCAGTTCAAGGGGACGTTCCGCAGGATGAAACGGCGTACTTACTCTCTACAGAAGCTAATCGTCGCCAGTTGATGAGGGCCATCCAGCAAGTAGAAGAAGGTAGCAACCTGGTAAGTTTTACCCTTGAAGAGTGGAATGAAGAATATAGCATTCACTCCTAGCGCTTTCGAGCAGCTTAATCACTGGGCGACTAAAGACAAAAAGATATATCGAAAAACGATTACTCTGATTAACGACGTGTTGCGTCAACCTTTTAGTGGGCTGGGCAAACCTGAAGCGCTCAAGTACGAGTTAAAAGGATATTGGTCGAGGCGTATTACAGATGAACACCGACTCGTGTACAAGGTCACTGATGATGAGGTCATTATCCTGA
Source organism: Phormidesmis sp. (assembly GCA_049646385.1). Classification (GTDB taxonomy): domain Bacteria; phylum Cyanobacteriota; class Cyanobacteriia; order Phormidesmidales; family Phormidesmidaceae; genus Phormidesmis. The sequence goes on from JBARVS010000295.1 coordinate 13,108, forward strand.
GCTGCCAGTTTCACTATGGTGACTAATTCGCTGAGCTAGCGCAGTCAATTAAATATGTGCTCAGCTCTCTTTAGATATGTAATGAATGCAGTCGTCGCAGGGGCCGTTAGGATTGATGGCGCAGCGCAGCAGTTCGGAGCGGGCGTTGTAGGTGCAGGTAATATCGCCGATCACCCAAGCGCCGTTGAGCAGCGATCGCTCTTCGGGAACGACAGTTTCTTTGACATGAACGACCGCTTTGTGGAGATGGTAGCGGCCTAGCTTGAGCTGATACTGATGGCGGCGCACCAGAATTTGATAGGTGTGGCCGTCAATATCTACGTAGGTGCCTGGGTACAGGCTGCGATCTAGCTTGACGTGGCCCAGCACGGTTTTAGAGTCGCTGAGAAGGATGTCGGTGGGTAGGGCTTTTAACTCCATGGGTGAATAATAGCGATTTTGAAAGGATCGCGATATTGAATCAGGTGTGCAAAACATCCCCCAACCTAGAAAGATCAGGGGATGCTCGTTAGTCAGTCATCCGCTGGGGTCAGATCGGCTTACTTTTTGGCAGCTTCCTGACGCTCTTTGGCTTCTTTGATCACGTCTTCAGCAACGTTCTTAGGACAAGGAGAATAGTTACCAAATTCCATAGAGAACTGCCCGCGACCAGAGGTCATGGTGCGCAGGTCGCCAATGTAGCCAAACATCTCACTCAAAGGTACGTCTGCTTT
>JBARVS010000296.1:0-3072 GCA_049646385.1 Phormidesmis sp.
GCGTAGCCGAAGCGCAAAACATCTTCCTCACCGGCTCAACCGGCTTCCTCGGTGCATTTCTCCTATCCGAGCTACTACAACAAACCCAAGCTACCATCCACTGCCTAATTCGCCACACCGACCCTGCTACAGCCCTACACAAAATTGAGCAGTGCCTCACCGACTACAAAATCTGGCAACCATCCTTCAAGTCGCGCATCGTCCCCATATTAGGAGACTTATCCCAGCCCTACTTAGGCTTGTTAGAGCAACAGTTCTACACCCTCGCCGATAGCGTTGATACGATCTATCACAACGGCGCTCAAGTCCATCACCTTTCTCCCTACGCCCAGCTCAGAGCCACCAACGTTCTAGGCACTCAAGAAATCATCAAGCTAGCCTGCCACGGCACACCCAAACCGCTACACTACACCTCCACCCTCAGCGTCTTGCCGCCTGTACCTCTCCCCGGCCAAACTAAAATTGAAGAACAGGCCGACCTCAGCCAATATCCCGTCCCCGTCGGTGGCTACAACCGCAGCAAATGGGTTGCCGAACAGCTCGTCGCCCAGGTGCGCGATCGCCATCTCCCCACCACCATCTACCGCCCCGGCCCCCTCTCTGGCCACAGCGAAACCGGCGTCTTCAACCCCAACGACTTTCTCTACCGCCTCATGCAAGGCTACGTCCAATCCGGCATGGCCCCCCAAGGCGAAACCCCACTAGATTTGCTGCCGATAGACTACGCCGCCAAAGCCATCGTCCACCTCTCCCAACAACCCACCGCCATCGGCAAAGCCTTCCATCTCATCCATCCCCAGCCCGCCTCTTCCAACCTGCTCTTCACCGCCTGCCAATCGGCGGGCTACCCCATTGAGCGCGTCCCCTACGCCACTTGGCACCAAAAGCTCCTACACATCGCCCAAGGCGACCAAACCCACCCCCTTTACCCACTCGTTGCCCTGTTCTCTTCTCGCCAAAACGCCCCCGCCTCTGCTGACAACCCACCACCCGAAATCCCCTTCGACACCACCCAAACCTTCAGCCACCTAAAAAACGCCCCTTTCCCCCTTCCGCCGCTCAATCAATCTCTCTTCAACACCTACGTCAAAACCATGATGCAAGGAGAAACACGATGACCTCTCGCTACGCCGACTACAACAACTGGGCTTGGCTCTACAATCAAACTATGGGGCCAGAATACAGCCAACCTCAGCTAGACCTGCTCAAAAGAGTCCTGCTGCCTCACATTCCGCCCCAAGGCAAAATTCTCGATCTCTGCTGCGGCACCGGACAGCTCATACAGCCCCTAATAGACGCGGGCTATCAGGTCACCGGGCTAGATGGCTCGGAAAATATGCTCAGCTATGCTCGCGAAAACGCACCTCAAGCAACCTACTGTCTGGCAGATGCTCGCACGTTCGATTTGGGCGATCGCAGCTTCGACGGCATTTTCTCCACCAGCGCATCACTCAACCACATCATGACCATAGAAGATCTCACTCAGGTCTTCAATCGCGTTTACGCCTCCCTCCAAGACGGCGGTATGTTTGTCTTCGACCTCAACCATCCTCAGCAGCTAGAACGATGGTGGCAAGGAAGACCCACCGAAGGCGCACTCAGCCGCCACTATGCCTGGATAATTACGCCCCATTATGACGCTAGTTTGGCCAAAGGAGATTTTCAGGTCACCATCTCTCAAGCCACTGTCTCTCAAGCCACTGTCTCTCAAGCTTTAGAGCGATCGCCAAATCCCACAAACACCCTACTCTCTCCTGTCAAACGGCTAATTTATGCTCTCCTAAGCCGCCCTCGCTTCATTGGCCTACGCCTTAAACTCATTCAGAACATCAACAGGTTTGAACCTCACTGGAAAAGTCGAGAACTCACCTACCCGGTAAAAGGACACAGCCTCAACGATGTAAAAACAGCTCTAGAAAAAGCCGGTTTCGAGAAAATCTCTATTCAAACCATTGACGGAAATTCTGAAATAGACACTCATCATTCAGCCCACTTTATCTGTTCAAAGTCTGCCTTACGTCAGCCATCATCTCAAACTACCCTCGCCCAATCTGCAAACCCCACTTGAATATCTAACCAAACCCCCACAAGCCCCTATGCCTACTACCACTCTCCCCACCCAACAACAATACCTTCAGACAGTCATTGACCGCTACAACCAGCGATCGCCCAAATCAAAGCAGTTTGCCGCCGCCAACCGTGCTGTCCTCGCGGATAAAAGCTCTATCGGCTTTAACTTTTCGCCTGAGACCAAAGAAATCTGCTATCCCATCGTGGCAGCGCGATCGCAAGGCTCCAAACTCTGGGACATAGACGGCAACGAATATATCGATATCCTGATGGGACTAGGCACCAACCTTTTCGGCCACAACCCCCCTTTCATCAAAGCAGCGATAGAACAACAGCTTCAAAAAGGCATTCAAATCGGCCCGCAGGCTGAGCTAGTAGGCGCTACCGCCCAGCTTGCCAGCGAACTAACCGGCATGGAGCGAATCACCTTCAGCAACACTGGCACCGAAGCTGTGATGACCGCCGTACGCATCGCTCGCACCGCCACCGGACGCAACAAAATCGCCGTTTTCACCAACTCATACCACGGCCATTTTGACGCCGCTCTAATGCGTGCGCCGCTCAGCGAATATGCCCGAAAAAAGGCCGTAAGTGCGACCAATAGCAACCCCTGGCTAAAGCCTCTAAGCTGGCTGCTCAACCAGAGAATTAACGCTCGTGCGGTTCCAGCAGCAATGGGTGTTCCGAGTGCGATCGCCCGCAACATCATCGTTTTAGAATACGGCAATTCCCAATCTTTAGCCGTCATCAAAGCGCACAAAAAAGATCTCGCCGCCGTCTTAGTCGAGCCGATTCAAAGCCGCTGCCCAGAGCTACAGCCCCAAGAATTCTTAACCCAGTTGCGCCGCCTCACCGCAGATCTCGATGTCGCCCTTATCTTCGATGAAATGGTCACCGGCTTCCGCGTTGCACAAGGCGGCGCTCAGGCCCATTTTGGCATCGCCGCCGATATCGCCACCTACAGCAAAATTGCTGGCGGCGGCCTACCGCTCTCTATCATCG
>JBARVS010000297.1:0-32289 GCA_049646385.1 Phormidesmis sp.
TTTGGCGCGATTTATAGCGCAGATGGCAAAGGCGGCTTACAAAGTGTGTTGGGCGATGAAGTGTTTCCTAAAGACAAGTGGCGTCAAATTGTCGCGAGCTGGGAGCGTCCTTTGCAGCAGGTTTCTATAGAGATGGGCGAGGGGATTGCGGCATCGGTGGCGGGCGTGATGAAGCTGGCCTGTAGCCAATGGGCGCAGGGAGAGCGACCTGAGTGGAACGCGGTAATGCCTTTTTACGGGCAGCATCCCGTAAACCGTTAGTCGCTTACTAAAACGCAGGTAAAATGCATGAATTGCTTGATTAGCTTAGGCCCATCGCTTTTAAAAAAGGCGGGCGGCTGAAGATGGCGGCGGGCGTGTCTTCCATTACGATTTGCCCTTGGTTCATCACGATCACCCAATCTGCCCAGTCTTGAACAAAGTTAAGATTGTGGGTGGCGATGATCAGCGTAGTGCCTTCTGTTTGAATAGTGGCCAGCATCTGGCGCAGGTTGCGGACTTGGCCAGGGTCGAGGTAGGCAGTTGGTTCGTCTAGCAAAAGCAGGCGAGGACGGAGGATCATGATATCGGCGATCGCCAGCCGTTTTTTTTGCCCCAGGCTAAGATAGTTCACTGGAAAATCAGCCAAATCTGTCAGCTCAAACGCTTCAAGGGTCTGCTGTACGCGCCGCGCAATCTCAGCATCAGGCAGCTTAAGATTGCACAAACCGTAAGACAAATCTTCTTCTACGGTAGCGGCTACTAATTGCTCTTCAGGGTTTTGAAAAACCAACCCAACCTGCTGACGAAGCTGATAGAGAGAAGTGCGGCTATAGCTTAAAGCCTCGCCCTGCCAGCGAACCGTTCCAGACGAGGGACGATACAGCCCGTTAGCAAGACGAAAAAGCGTGGTTTTGCCACAGCCGTTTTGCCCGATCACGGCGTAGCGTCTCCCTGTGGAAATCTGCAAAGATAGCCCTTGAAGGGTTGGCTTGGGATTGCAGGGATAGGTGTAGTTAATCTGTTCAAAACTTAGCAGCATCAGATTCTCCAATGATGAAATTGATGAAATCCGGTGAGCACAAGCAAGCACAGATAGCCGGCGATCGCCTCGGCTGCATAGCGACGGCTAGGTTTGTAGCGACGACTGTGCCAAACGCGCAGATCGCCATTATAGCCACGGGCAGCTAGGCCCAAAGAAAGCTGTTGATAGGTGTTGAGGGTGCGCCGCAGCAGTTGCCCAATTAGCACGCTGAGGCTCCGCATTCCGATGCGCCAAGTGCCATAGCCCATCCGAGACTGTTGGGCAATCAGCAATTCGCCAACCGTACCCGTAAGGATGAAGATAAATCGGTACATCAGCCCCATCAGTTCAGTAATAAGGGGAGGACAGCCCAGCCGCTGCAGTATCCGAATGAGTTCAAAGGTGGGGATGGTCAGCAAGATGAAATAAAGGCAGGAGGTAAGAGCAATTGATCGAGTAAATACCGCGCTGGCCTGCTCTACGCCTCGCTGACTTAAATACAGATACAACGGCTTAATCGCCACGCCCCAAATTACATCGGTTTCAATATTGTTTAGAGCTGCAACTGTGCTGATGCCCACAATTAGAGTAGGTAAGCTCAGCAGCAAAAAGCCTGTAGGAAGCAACAGCAGTTCAAAATAAACCTTGGCTGGAATGTGGGCGTATTTCACCACCCAAATGAACAGCCATAGCACAATCAACAGTTGCACAAAAGCAGGCGCTAGATAGCCCAGTACGAAAAGAGCGACAGCAAATCCGAGCTTGTGTTCTGGGGGGAGCGATCGCAACTGATTGGTATGGGCTAAGGCGTCAATTTGATGATGCATTTGCCGCTATCTTTGGCTATTAGCAGCAGAACTGCGCCCTTCACGATGTTCCTCCACGCGCCCCTCCTTGCGCCCTTTATAGAGCCCAATCACATAGCCAATTACCCCCGCACCAATAGCAGCTTGGGAAGCAAAGAGAAGGCTTTCCACTTCACCGCTAGGCAGCTCAACCGGGCTGCTAAACCAGGGCTCGTAATCGGGTTGAATTTCAGTAATTGCGGCTTCGGCCTCACCATCTGCGCCGCCATATTCTCCTTTCACGAAGATTAGAGGCAAAACGGCTAGCGCGACTACCGCTAAAACAATCCACCAGTTGCCTTGGCTAGCAGGCTGAGAGGACTGAGCGGGAACGTTTTCTGAGGATTGTTTCATGGCAAAAAGCTAAGAATAAGGGGGCAACAAATGGGTCAAAATCAACAGAGACTATGCTCTTTTAGGTCGCAAAAGTTTGAGGGTTTGCAGCTCATCGGTAGCGTAAGACTGTAGCCAGTTCCACACCAACACGGTCAGCAAGCCTTCGATGATGGCAAGAGGAACTTGAGTGAGCGCAAAAATGCCTGCAAACTTGGCAAAGGCCGCGAGGAAGCCACCGCTAGCAGCGGGGAAAGCCATTGCGAGCTGAATGGAGGTCACTACGTAGGTCGCTAGATCGCCCAGCGCCGCCGCTAAAAAGATGCCGAACTTTTGCTGCCCGCTGCTGGCACAAAGGCGATAGGTGAAAAATGCCACCCAGGGGCCAACAATCGCCATCGAAAAGGCGTTAGCGCCCAAAGTAGTCAGGCCGCCATGAGCCAGCAAAACGGCTTGAAACACCAGCACCAAGCTGCCTAATACGGTCATTACCGAAGGGCCAAACAGCACGGCTCCTAGCCCGGTGCCCGTCGGGTGAGAACAACTGCCCGTAACAGAGGGAATTTTCAAAGCGGAGAGCACAAAGGTAAACGCACCTGAGAGCGCTAGCAAAAGCTTGAGATCGGGATTTTCTTGAGTGATGCGGGTGAGCGATCGCACCCCCACCACAAAAAAGGGCAGGGCCACAACCCACCAAAAAATGGCCCACTTCACTGGTAAAAAGCCCTCCATAATGTGCATCGCATGGGCGGGCATCGCGGCTCCGACAATGAGGTAAAGGCTAAGGGCCGCGATCGCCACAAGCTGTTTGATCCGATTATTTCGACGCGGTTGCTGCATAGGTGAAACTCCTAAATTATAAAGATTGCGTTAGATGAGCTAAGAACGTTAAGTGAAGCGGTGCCCTCCTCCTCAGACATCCGTTAAGCACCTGTTAAGCACTGGGCGAATCGATAGGCAGCGGCGGCAGCACAAACGCGGTTGCCTTCTGTACAGCAGCGGGCCGCTCTCGATAGGGCACTCTGCCATCAGAGCAGGCGGTGTACTGCTGACAAAACGCTGACACAGACGCGGCTCCGTCAGTCGGAGAAACCTGGCTGAGGATAAAGGTCAGCTTACCGGGCGCAGCTAAACTGACGTTGCAAGACTGGCGACAGGCCGCCATACAGCGCAGGGGCTCCAAGCGGACGGCATCTTGCAGATTTTGATCGGCTAACGCCTGATGCAGTTGCTCAATCAAATGCTGTCCTCCAGAAGTGCCATCGCGACTGGATTCATCAACAGAAAAGCGACAAGACGAACAGACAAATAACGTAGTTTGAGTCATGGTTGAGGTTTGGGTCATAGTTGAGCTTGGGATAGTGAGTTTCCTATCGACTCTGACTCCAGATGCAACGCCTGATGGCGATCGCACACCTTGCTGATAGCCATTAGGAAAACAATGGCTAAGTTTGTCAGCAGGCTGGTGCTGATCTCTCCTTTTGGTTCAGTGAGGGCAAGAGTTTCCTCGTTAGGGCAACAGATTTACACATTGCCGATCAAAGGGAAGCGTAGAGAGTCGGGTGCTGAAAATATATTCCGTTGTTGAACGGCCAAAAGCCAGTTCTAGTCTAGGCTTAGGCTTAGGCTTAGCCTTGGTTTGGGCTCAGTAAGTTCATTTGTCGCCAGAGCAGCGCCCCGTGGCCAAGCGCGATCGCCCCGCCCGAGAGAAGCGAGTGGTTGCCTCCATTGTTTTAAGCAAGGCGGCTGAATAAGGTGATTTGGGCGTCATTACAGCGCCTCTCCTAACCCGTCAGACGGCTAGCGGCACAGAATGTCAGCGGCACAACGCACTGCCTTCGCAGTATCGCAGATGAAAAATAATAAGTCGCAGCCCTCTGGCAACGACAGGAAAAATATTGACTCATCATCCGTACCTCGCAGATGTTATAGATTTTTTGAACCATTTATCGGCGGGCATTCTGACTTCAGAGAGACTAACCCTCTTTCACAGTTGCGGGACAGCGCCGGATTTTAACCGAACTTTCCCCGTTACCTCTAGCGTCTGTTTCCCGCTAGAACCGAGTTAGGCAATTATACCAGCTTCAAAGGTATTCAAAAAATATCAAAGCGCATCGGCCCAGTCAGCTTTCGTAGTACATTTATGATACAAAAGCTAATATTCGCAGCGCTTGAACGTGATTAACCTATGAATCGTGATCGGCCAATAGCCATTGATCTTTTTGCTGGTGCAGGTGGCCTCAGCCTGGGATTTGAGCAGGCAGGTTTTGATGTAGTTGCCGCTGTTGAAATTGATCCCGTTCATGCCTGCGTGCATAAGTTTAATTTCCCAGCGTGCGCGGTCATTCCTCAATCGGTTGCCGAAATTAGTGGCCGAGATATCCGCCAAGCGGCTGGCTTATCCACGCGAGCGACGATTGGTGTGGTGATGGGCGGTGCACCCTGTCAGGGCTTTTCTTTAATGGGCCAAAGGGCGCTAGACGATCCTAGAAACTCGCTGGTGCAAGATTTTATTCGGCTGGTTCATGAGCTTCAGCCATCCTATTTTGTATTTGAAAATGTCAAAGGGCTCACGGTCGGAAAGCACCGCCAGTTTTTAAAGGAACTCATTCAAGCGCTGACAGATGCAGGGTACGCCGTGCTTCAGCCTTGGCGGGTATTAAATGCCAAGGAATATGGCGTTCCCCAAAGTCGAGAGCGACTGTTTTTGATGGGTGCTAAGAAAGCTCAGGCGCTGCCTGCCTATCCAGAGCCGCTTGAGGATGAGGTTACCTGTGCCGATGCGCTGAGCGATTTGCCGGATGCAGAGCGGTATGAACGACTGCTTTTGGGTGATGAAGTTCAGTTTAATTATTTGGGCAGGCCCACTAACGACTACGCCGCTTTGATGCGCTGTAGCACCGCCGATAGCTGGCGATATGGATACCGACGCAAATGGAATTCATCGCTATTGACGAGCAGCCGTCGCACTAATCATACGGCGATTTCTCGTAATCGCTTTGATAAAACAGCGCAGGGCGTTGTAGAACCTATTTCAAGGTTTTTTCGGCTATCGGCTGATGGCGTCTCTAATACCTTAAGAGCGGGAACTGATTCTGCTAGAGGCGCTTTCACCAGCCCTAGACCGATTCACTATCAGTACGCACGCTGCGTCACCGTGCGAGAGATGGCTAGGCTACACGGCTTTCCAGACTGGTTTCGGTTCAATGAAACCAAGTGGCACGGCGGTCGGCAAATTGGCAATTCGGTGCCGCCACCTTTGGCTTTTGCGATCGCCCGCGAACTCATCAAAGTATTATCCTTCAGCCCAGAGCAACCTTTAGAGGCAGTTCAACTAGGCGATAAAGCCTTGCTGAAAATGGATATGTCTGCGGCTTCTAAATACTGGAGAATAGAAAGCCCGATTAGGCGGCGCGATCGCAAAAGCGGACAGCGAAAAAGAAAACAGGAAGAGATTACAGTTCCGTCAAAATTAATTCGTGTGGCTGCGATCGCGTAAAAGGCCACTCTCTCGGGTTTGATTTATCGCGAGAGCGCTGTAAAAATTGGGGAGGCTTCTGCCTCTTGAAGATTGTCGGGCTTGCTCCAAGTAAAAGGAGCCTGCTTTGCTGCCGACATCCACAGCAACTTTTTGGCGCGAGTCATGGCGACGTAAAGCAGCCGATATTCCTCTGCTTTTTTGAGATTGCTGGCCTGCTGCCAAGCCACTTCAATATTGGGAATGGGCTCAGGCTTGGCATCTTGAGCATATACAGCGTGAGTATGGGCGCGAAGCTGGGCGCGGGCTACTTCGTCCAAGGAAAAATTACCGAGGAACTGCATTTGTAGGGGAACCCAGGCTTCGCCAGGAATGGTGCGCTTGTGCAAAAAAGGGAGAAAAACTGCGTCCCAGTCAAGCCCTTTGGCTTTGTGCATGGTCATAATTGTGAGCTGACCGGGGCGAGTGTATTGCGATTCAGTATCTTCGGCTTCGACCGCGCGGAAGCGTTCGCTGCTGAGGAGTTCTTGCAGTGCGCCCAGCATGGCGGTGAGGGTGCTGTCTTCTAGGGTCTGCTGCGCAATCCGGGCAGCGAGCTTGTCGGCGGTGGCCAGTTCGCTTTGGTCGTAGCCCAGCGTCAGGCCCAAGAAGGGAATCAGGTGATAGGCCGGGAGTTCTAAGCGAGCGCGGATGAGGGCAGCGCAATAGCGGCGGGCCTGTTGAGCGGCGGCGGTTTGAGGCGGCGAGTCTAGCGGGCCGGGGTAAAGGAACTGCTCGGGATTGGTGGCCAGCGGGTTGAGGTCTTGAGTAGGAATGAGCTGACGGCTGACAAAAACGCGCAGGGCGGCTTTGATGTTGTCGGGAGAGTGAGGGCGCTCGATGAACTGAAGGAGGTCGAGGATTTCTTTGGGAATGTGAGTTTTGCGATCGCGCGCGCCCACATCATAAATTTCAATTCCTGCCTGCTCAAAATCAAATCCCAACCGCTGAGGATCTTCTAGAATCTCCCGTAAAAACTTACCCTGACGGCTTTCTCGCACCAGCACCGCCGCACTGAAATTGCGATCTGCTTCAAAGGCATCTACAACCCTTTGCGCAAGCTGCTTAACCGTTTCAATCGTATTAGCCGGACGCACCAGCTCTACGCCTTTGCCCATCGGCGCTGGATTGGCGTTAGGCTGCGGATCGTCAGGGCCAACGGGCACAATGTCCTGACTGCGAAACGCTTGCTTTGCGCCGTTTTTGTTCACCCAGTGAAGCGTGAAGTTGGCGGCCTGCATGATGCTGGCGCAGCTCCTACCCGCCTGCTCAATGCTGGCTAAACGTCCGAGCTGCTGGCAGCGATCGCAAAACTGATTAAAAAACACCGGATCGGCAGGCGTAAACGTCGAGTTAATCGCCTGATTGGGATCGCCCACCCGCACCAAATTTATCGGCCCGCTCGGGTTTTCAGGATCTACCGCCAGCACTTCTAATAGCTGAGTTTGCAGCGGCGAAGAATCTTGCGCCTCATCCTCAAAAATGGCGAATACTCGGCTTTGCCATAGGTGACGAATATCCGGTTCTTCCAGCGTTTTAAGCGCCGCTAAAATCATGTCATCGTAGTCAATCAGCCCTCTACCCATTAAAAGATTTTGATAGTGAGCGTAAAGGCCCGCCGCCACCGCGACAACATCATAGTCAGCGCCGCCTTCGGGCACGGCAACTTGCATCGTTTGAGCAATTTCAGCTAGGGCATCCGGCAGCAGGCCCGAACTTTTGGCCTCGTGAATGACGGTATAGGCCAGGGCGGGCAATACTTCGGTTCGCAGCACAGACTGACGCCGCAGCCGCTCGGTTTCTTCTCCGTCAAAGTCATTCCCTTCAATCAGCCGCTGATAGCTAGACGGATTTTCATCGATCCAGCGCTCTACCGCCGTGCGAATCAGGCGATGGCTTTGCGTCGGTGAAACTAGGGTCGTGCCTTCGGCGTCGAGCGGCGAAAGGTTGATGCCCGAAATTTCGGGGTGGCGGCTCGCGATGTTGAGGGCGAGGCCGTGCAGGGTGTGAACGACAAAGCTGTTGAGCGGCAGGGAGAGCGATCGCAAATGCTGCCGAACCTTAGCCTTAAGATTTGCCGCCGCTGAGCGGGTAAAGGTAACCAGCACGAGCTGCTTGCGAGCGTGAAGGCTGTGACGAGCAATGGCGATCGCCGCCCCTGCCGCCATTCCCGTAGACTTACCAGAACCGGGTACCGCCGAAACCGCCAGCGGGCCAGAGTGCCACTTTGCCAGCGACTTTTGCCCAGGGCGCAGGCTGTCGATAATCTGCTGAATCTGTACTTTTCGCTCTTCAGCCAGCTTATCTTGCTCTGATTCTGCCTTGCGAGAAGTCGCAACCATACCTAGCGCCCGTTAATTTGCGGTGAGTGGCTAGCCAAACAGTCATTCCACTCAAGCTTAAATTTTAATTCTAGCGGGCTGCAAAATTTCAGGAATGCGCTGTCGCTGCTGGTCAAGCAGTTGCCGAATAGACCAGGCCCGATCTTCTTTCACAAAAAGCAATGGCGTAATGCTCACTAGGCGAATAACGGCGGTGATGGCGAAAAGCGCAGGCAGGCCAACGGCAGAGAGTTCGGCCAGGTAGCCGCCTGCGGTTGTGCCAATTGCGCCCGTAACGCCCATGACAGCAGCGGCGATCGCAAAACAAACCGACTGCTGATGTAGTGGCGCTAGCTCCAATTGAATATTCGCCAAGCACAGCTCCAGCGCCGCAAACGTGCCACCCTGCGCCATATGCAGCAGCGGCAGCGCCAGCCACACAGAGTAGAGACCGCCGCCCACATAGCTCCACATAAAAGGGATTGTGGCCACTAGCACGCAGTTAATAATTAGCACCGGGCGATTGCCAATCTGATCGGCCAAACGGCCCCAAAGCATAATGGCTAAGAAAAACGCGCCATATCTTAAGCTGCTGTACACCGTCACCCACTGCACGTCTAAATGTAGGGTGTCGAGCAAATAATAGTTGAAAAAAGGCGCACTCAAGTTGACGCTAAAAGTCCATACGCCCAAAAACAGCAGCAGCATCAGAAAATTGCGACTTTTAGACGGGTCGCTCACGATATCTAAATCTGTCTGGTCTTTTGCTTCAGGGACTTTTGCTTTAGGGGCTTTTACTTCAGGGGCTTGCATCTGGCTAGACTCAGCCTGCGCTTGCTTAGCCGCCTGCGGGTTTACATCTTTCATATAAAACTGAAAGCACAGGCTAGCTAGGCCCATTATCACTGCCACAATCAGCACAATGCCGTAGCCTTCTATTTCGCCGCCCATCCAGCCAGAAACGAGCCAGCCGCCTACAGGAATGGTGAGCAGCGCGGTTAGGCTAGAGAGCGATCGCCTCAGGCTAAAATAACGGCCCCGCAGCTTACCCGGCACCAGCACCGCCATCCAGCTCATCCAAGAAGCGCAGCCAATCGACTCTAAGATATTGCTCAACGTCAGCACGCCCATGGTCAAAAAGGTAAGCGCCTGCGCCGTCAAGCTGCCGTGGCTATACATAAAAATACCCACCGCTGGAATTAGCCACAGCAGCCGCGCTATCCCAAAAATCCATAGGCAGTAGGCATGGCGACTGGTCGTCTTTTCTGAAAAATAGGCACCCAACGGCTGCAACAGATGAGCCACCATTGGAATGGAGGTGAGCAAGCCAACTTCAAAAGCGCCTGCCCCCAAGCCCAGCAAAAAATTGCTAATTAAAACGCCTTGAACAATGTTCTCAAAGACCGAAGAGAAAGCGCCATCGGCAGTAGACGCCCTCAGACTCTGCCGAACCGACGCTTTGGGCAGTTTTACCTGTGAGAGTTCTCCGAAGCGCTGAGCAGCTACCGGGCTCGATACCGGGCTCGACAAATCAGCTTCAGACGCTATCAGTGATTGAGACTCTACCTGAGACCCTACAGGTGATAGCGAGGTGAGGGCTATCCCAAAAGAAGACGGAGCGGCTTCGACCTTTAAAGAAGTCATCCAAATACTAATCCAGATCGGGAGGGCTAAAATAGACGAAGCGGGGCTACAGTGCCCACCAGATTTACGCTGCGATCGCCGCTAACAAATCCTAGACGTTAAGCCGGATTAGCAAAAGCAAGCGGAATCTCACAAAACTATGTATTTATTCACATAGTTTATGTCAGCCTGTGAAGCAAAAGATCTTGCTTCCTCATAAATCTGACTTATGAGAGAGAGGCTTAACCTTTCCTTTAGAATTAGTCGCGTGTAGGCAGCAGGTCAGCTCTACTACGTAGTCGAGTGCATAGCCGAGTCAAGCTATAAACTTATCTTTTAGCAGTCCAAAGAGCAGGCCAAGCAGTCCAAAGAGCAGTCCAACCAACCGCGCTGCCTGCTGCTTTGGTCTTGACGGGTAAGCTATTCGGTGGGAACTGCCTATTCGTTCCTTAGCAAGCCCACTAAAGAACCGATAGAAACTGAAAGGAATCTGTAAGGAAGCGATTGAGTGGGCACGGCAGTAACTGTCCTACTCACGTCTTCGAAAGAGAAACTGCTTTTTACTATATTAAGCAGGGGGATGTCTTTTTCTACGGGCATTCAAGCGTTGGTTTTTCACCTCTACTTTTAAGCTGCCTTAACGAGCATGGTAGAAACACGCTGTAGACCAAAGTGCTTAAAATGAAATAACGGTGCGCAAGGCAATAACCCATGGGAAGAAAAGCACTCAACGTTTCTTCTAAGAAGCGTTTGAAGGGCTATCTTAACTTACAGAAATCAGGACATACCGAGGGTGAAAGCAGTTGTGATCCAGGAATTTGAAATATCTATTACTGCCGTTGGCGGCGATCAATATTTGGTACGGACGGAAAACGTAGCCAAAGGCGTACAGCTTGCCGAAGAGAAGGTGCGCTGGCCAGTTGCCCAGTGGCTAGAAAAAACGCAGTCTTTCATGCACGATCCGCTGTTGGGGCTGTTGCAGGGTCAGCAGCGTCAAGCATTGCCCACTCGCATGGGCCAAAGTAGCCCTTCTCCTCACTTGGGGCAAGCCAAAGATACCGACGCCACTACGCTGGTTCACTTAGGGCAAACCCTACACAACGAGCTGTTTAAAGGGCAGCTACACGATAGCTGGGTAACCGCTCAAGGCGTGGCTCAAAATCGGCAAGACTTGCTGCGGCTCAGAATTGGCATGAAAGACAGTCGGCTTCAGCAGCTCCCTTGGGAAGCCCTGCACGCTGGCACGCGCCCGCTAGCAACAGGTACCGACGTTATTTTTTCACGCTACATATTAGATCGGCGACAGGGCCACTCTGCGCATTTGGCCAAAGCTAACGAGTCGGCTAAAGCGCTGAGAATTTTGATGGTGATTGCTTCTCCAGACGATCAGGCGCGGCTGGAGCTAAAGCAAGAGGTGCATCACTTGCGCTCTGAGCTGCATCCTGTAGGCATTGATGACGACGATACGCTGCTAGATGTTCAGCTCAAAATATTGGAGCAACCTGGGCGCGCCGAGCTAACGCAAGAGCTAGACCGGGGCAACTATCAGGTTTTACACTACGCGGGCCACAGTGACTTGGGCAATGCGGGCGGCGATCTTTACTTAGTTAGCCGTCAAACTGGCCTGACCGAGCGGCTAAGCGGTGAAGATTTAGCTGGCTTGCTGGTTAACAACGGCATTAAGCTAGCGGTGTTTAACTCTTGCAGGGGAGGCTATAGCTCTAATACTGAGCAGGGCTGGCAAGAGCGTAACTTAGCTCAGGCGCTAATTAATAGAGGAATGCCCAGCGTAATTGCTATGGCTGATCGCATTCCCGATCATGTGGCAGTTACCTTTACACAGTTGCTGTATCGCAATCTGAGAAAGGGCCAATCAATTGATTTGAGCTTGAATCGGACGCGCCAAGGATTGATTTCGGCCTATGGCTCTCATCAGTTTTATTGGGCGCTGCCAACGCTGTATATGCAGCCTTCGTTTAACGGCTATTTGTTGAAAACGGTAGGCGATCGCGAAAACGTCAGCCTGCTAGATTCTAACAACGATCCGTTTGGCAGCATATTTTCTGAGCCCGGTTTAGCCAACCTTGACTGGCCAGTGCCGCGTGGCGGAAGCTCGACATTGCCGCTTGAAAAAACACCTTTTGATATAGATTCTGATATAGATGTGACTAATAACCCAGACGCTGAGCCAATCGAGCTTGAGGTAGATGGAGAGCTGCTGGTACCCGAAGCAATCGAGACGCCAAGTGGATTTTATGGAGAGCAATCGGCGGCTATCTCTATGCCATCACCCCTTAGCTCATCTCGATCGTCGAGATCGTCAGATGACGCCGCTCAGCCGCCCCAAGTTAGACCGATTCCACCTGCTAAAGGGATAAAAAGTAATAGAAAAGCAGATGAATCGTCCGAGCTAATCGGAGAACGCCTTGCCCGTAGCCACACGCTGCACACGAAGCTGCTCACGATTCCAGGCATTGCCTCAATGGTAATGATTGTGCTGTTGAGCATTATCACCGTTGGCTGGTTTCAGCGGGCCCGCCAAATTCAAGCGCAGCCCTCTGCCTCGATACCTGCCTCTGTACAGTCTCTGAGTCTGCCGGCTCAGGTAGAAGTTGCGCTCAATAACGACGACTTAGATACTGCCGCTATTGCGACTAGGGCACTGATAGACCAAGGTAACTATCAGAGCGCGCTCACGGCCTTGGGCGCGGCTAGCCAACGACAGCAAGAAGATGTGATTGTTTCTTTCTTGAAAGGGCGATCGCAGTGGAGCCTAGCCAAGCAGGGTAATTCCGAATTCTCGGCGGCTGATGCGCTGCTCTCTTGGACAACCGCGCTGAAAAGTGAGCCCGATTGGATGGAAATTTCCATGGCGCTAGGATTTGCCCAGTATGCGGTCGGGCGTGAGGAGCTGGCTCTAGAAAGCTGGCAGCAAGCGATTGATTTAGCGGCTCGCCAGCCCGCCAAGCAGTCTATTTATTTTTCTAACCAGCCTACTGATAAATATATTCTTAATGCCTATGCGGGCGTCGCGATGTCGTCGCTAGCGCTCTCTAAAATAGAAACTAACTCAAACGAGCGCAATCGACTTTTGGAGCAGGCGATCGCCGCCTACACAAAAGTCATTAATGAAGCGCCCGCTGACTTTAACGGGCAGTCGCTAGGCAATAACTGGCTGTGGTTAAGTCCGGCGATCGCCGACTGGTCAAAAGCGAAGCAAGAGCTAAGCCAGTCTCTTCGCTAAGCTGTTAAGAAGCCTGCTTTTTAGGTGTAGAAGACATTACCCAGCAGCGTTCAATATACTGCACCTTTTGAATACGCCAAAACCTCATAGGGCTGACAATTAGCTGGCGATCGCTCTGGCCAATCGGCTGACATAGATACTGCCACAGCGGAAACATAGAAATAGGATTAGCAGGCATCATAATCTTTATACAGGCAACGGGTATAGGAGATAAAGAAGTCGTAAAGCAGCGCCCTCACCTATCAATAATTGGCAACCTGCTGTAGTTTCTCCCTCCGTACAACTACCCCAGTTATGAGATTAAGTTAACAGGCGCTGTTAAACCGCCTAGCTAAGGGACTCCTGGTTTTCTTCGTAGCTGGTTTTCTTTCAAACAGCTCAGAAGTCAAGTCATTTGTGGCCTTTAAGATAGCCATAGGTAAGCTCGATTTAAGCTGGTGATTCTTCAGTTTTACGCAGGCGATATAATCTTCTTCTACTCGCTCATTCCTTGCTTTTATGTCTTCGCTAGCGCAGTCCTTCTCGCAGCTTGAGTCCACCTCCCAATCAACCGACTGGCAAGCATTTGCAGATGCGCTAAGCCCTATCGAAACGCTCATAGCCCCGGCTCAGGTCAATAAGCTCTCCAAGGACTATTACTATTTCAGCCCTATTTTGGAGCAGCAGCTTCAAGATAAAACAGGCGATTTAGTAGCACGTCCTAAAACCGAAGCTGAAGTGCTGAAGGTCGCTAAAGCCTGCGTTAAAGCAAGAGTTCCGCTCACGGTGCGCGGTGCAGGCACTGGCAACTACGGTCAAGCCATTCCCCTAGCGGGCGGTCTCATTTTAGACCTGAGCGCAATGAACACAGTGAAATGGATAAAAGCAGGCGTTGCTTGCGTAGAAGCAGGCGCGAAGCTAGCCGCCATTGATCGCCTTAGCCAACCACAAGGCTGGGAAATTCGGATGTTTCCCTCCACCTATCGAACCGCGACCATCGGCGGCTTCGTTGGCGGCGGCAGCGGCGGCATTGGCTCAGTTATGTACGGCCAGCTAGCTGATCGAGGCAATCTCCAGGCCGTTCGCGTCGTCACCTTGCAAGATACACCCCAAGTCGTAGAGCTACGCGGCGATGCTGTTAGGCAAGTGCTCCACGCCTATGGCACCAACGGCATCATCACCGAACTTGAAATTCCGTTAGGGCCAGCCTATCCTTGGGCCGAAGTCATTGTCAGCTTCGATAGCTTTATGCAGGCCGCTCGCTTTGGCCAAGCCCTGGGCGAGGCTGACGGCATTGTCAAAAAGCTGATTAGCATTCACGCTTGGCCTATTCCCAGCTACTTTACAGCCCTACAAACGGCCCTACCAGAGGGAAAAGCTGCCGCTCTACTCATCGTTTCCGACAGTGATCTGGCCGCCCTGAACGATCTGATCAAAGAATGTGAAGGGACGATTACCTATCAAAAAGATGCTCAGGCAGCGAGTAGGGGCGCAGCCCTTGCCGAATTCACCTGGAATCACACCACGCTTCACGCCCGCAACGTAGATGATCGCCTTACCTACTTGCAAACGATATTCCCCTACGACCCCGACTTAAAGCTCGTGCAGCACATGGATGAGCACTTTGGTGATGAGGTTGTCATGCACCTCGAATACATCCGAATGCAGGGAAATATCCTCCCAGCCGCACTACAGCTCGTACGCTACTCATCAGCAGAGCGCCTCACCGAAATCATTCGCTATCACGAAGAGCAAGGTGCGTTTATCGCCAACCCGCACACCTATTTGCTAGAAGACGGCGGACGCAAAACCGTTGACGAAAATCAGCTTAGGTTCAAAGCGCAGGTAGACCCCTACGGCCTACTAAACCCCGGCAAAATGAGAGGCTGGCTAGAACGAGATGGGCTTCAAAGCTGCCTTTAAAAACTTCAGCTGCCAAACGTCTTTGGCTCAGTGCCAGAAAACAGGCGGCTAATATTACTGCGATGGCGAAACACCACGTAAAAGCTGCCTGCGCTCGCTAGCAATACATAAGGCAAAGGCTGTTGCAGCACAATCATAAATATCGGCACCGATAGCGCTGCCGCAATTGAGCCCACCGAAACAGTCCGAGAGATAGCTAGCGCTGTGCCAAATACCGCAGCAACGCCTAAACCTGCCGCCCAAGACAGCGCTAGCAATACGCCCAAGCCCGACGCCGCCGATTTACCACCGCTAAATCCTAGCCACACCGATTTGCTATGACCTAGCACGGCCAGTAGCCCCGCTAGGATGTAGATCCAGTGAGTCCAATCGCCGTTTGCTGGCATAGATTCTGGTGGCAAAGCGCTGACCAATGCCATCATGCCACGTACGGACAGTGCGCCTTTGGTCAGGTCAATTCCTAGTGCCGTTATTCCAGCGCTTTTGCCAATGACACGAAACACATTGGTCGCGCCTGTGTTGCCAGAGCCATGCTCGCGGATGTCAATCCCTCTGAGTGCTTTTGCCAGTAGAAAGCCGGTTGGGATAGAACCTAATAAATAAGCTGCTAGCAGCCCCAACAGCACAATCACAACAGTAAGCGCAGGCATAGCAGTTAGTTTTTAAGGGGTGTTAAAGGTCTTCATCAGTATCAGTAATAGTCGTAGTCAGCAGAAGGATTCGCCGGGTCGGGTGCAAATCCTAGCCAGAGCGGGAACTGAAGCAACGAAAGGCTCACTTGTTCCTCTGCCTCGTCCATAATTAAGAACGGCACTCTGCCGCTGTCGAGCAGCCTTTCGGCGCGTTGAACCATAGGGTCAGCAGCTTCGAATAGCATGACGCCACGGTTAGTTCCAAAGTCTGCGCGAGCAATGCCTAAGCAGTCTTGCAGCCAGCGTCGCCATTCACCCAGTCGCTCGGGCGTAGTTGCTAGTACCAGTACGCACAGTCGCTGGCTGTAAATGGCGTGCAGGCAGGAAATCGCGGCAGAGGCCACTAGCACGTTTTGCAGGCGACTGCCCATGCTTTTAATAGCGCCGCGTCCGCCTTGGGTAAAAAACCAGTTGGAAGTGCGATCGCCATGTACAGGCTCAAAGGTACGGCGTAGCTGCCAGGGTGGGCCATAGTAGTCGGGGCGGGTGCGATACTGGTCGAGTAGGCTATTGATGCGATCGCGCTGCTGAGCAAACCGCTGCGCTGCAAACGGCACCATCTCGGTATCATCTAGTCCAGCAGCAGGCAAAACCACAGACGCAGACGGCTCTGGAGCGACGGGTGCTGATGGCGTCAGATTCATCTCCTCAGCCGTCGTTACCAAGTCTTCTAAAGAGCCCACCAAATAATTCTTAAAGCCCTGTACTCGAATCGCAATATCCTGCGAAGCACCAGCAAAACTAGATCGCATTTCTGTTTCTAATCGCTCTTTGCGCCGCTCTAGCTGCTCTACATCGCGCTGCAAAGCTTGTTTTTGACGCTCTAAATCTTGCAGACCTTGTTTAACAAGCTGTTCGATATCGGCTTGAGCATTCGAGCGACGCGCTGAATCGCCTGAGCTACCACCTGAGCCACTAAAGGTTGACGTTGAAGAGGACGATATGCCAGAGACCGAACGACCACTGCGATCAGAGCGCTGAAGGCCCAGCGGTCTTTTAGGAAAAGTCTCGCTAGGTGAGGGTGAAGATATTTCCTGACTCGTGGAGCTATCATCAGGGTTGCCAGCAGCCCTGCCCGCAGAATTTTCTGCCGACGAATATTCGTAGCCAGAACCGTTGGGTTTTTCTATGCTTTCTCTTGTAGGGTCAGAACGGTTAGAATCTTCTGAAGGCATGGCGCAAGACAGCTACATTAGGGTTTCTCGGGTCAAGTTTCTCGGGTCAATTTGCTCGGGTCAATTTGTTTAGGCGGGCGGGCTCTGAGCTGATGTCTGAGCTGACTTTTGCGGTTTTCCAAGCTCGCGCGATCGCGAACTCGCCGTCCTGACAGCTTCTATCAGCGCCGAGCGCATGCCTAGCTCCTCTAAGCAGGCAATTCCAGCAATGGTCGTTCCGCCAGGGCTAGTCACCCGATCCTTTAGCTCTGCCGGATGCATTCCCGTTTTTTGTAGCAGCTCAGCAGTCCCTAACACAGTTTGCACCGCCAGCTGATTAGCGATCGCTCGGGGCAGTCCTGAGGCCACGCCGCCATCAGCCAAAGCCTCAATCACAATCGACACATAGCCAGGGCCAGAGCCAGAAAGTCCCGTTACCGCGTCCATCATGCCTTCGGGCACCTGTACCACTTGCCCCACCGCTGCAAATATTTCATGGGCCAGCTTGCCATGCTGCGGCGAGGTGCGACTGCCGAGGGCGATCGCCGTCATCCCAGCTCCCACCGTAGCAGGCGTATTGGGCATCGCTCGCACCACAGGCCAGCCGGGGACAGCGTCTTCTAGCTCAGCCAGCGGCAGCCCCGCCAAAATTGAAAGTATCAGGGGCGGCGTTTCGCAATGCACGCCCTGAAAATCCTCAGCCACCACCTTAAAAATCTGAGGCTTAACAGCCAGCACAATGATTCGACTCGCTTCAATCACTTCTCGATTGCTGCCCGTTGTTTTTACGGCATACTGCTCAGAGAGTACCTGACGACGCTCGGGAGAAGGCTCGCCCAGCATAACTTCATCAGGGGCATACAACCCCTGAGAAAGAAGGCGGGATAATAGAGCTTCGCCCATTACCCCGCCACCAATCATGCCAAGTCTTACAGGCAAAAGATCACAGCTCTAGCAACTCTTTCCACAGCATACCGCGAATGGTTCACAAGAAAATGAAGTGTATTTCTGTTTACCAACGCACGATAGGCCGCTTCAAAAGTTGACAGCACAGCTAAGATAGCCCGCTACCAATCACCTCAGAGGTTTTACAAGAGGGATTGCAAGCCTTAGGCCATCCGAGCAATTTGCTCAGTAGCCCAGGCAGGCGTTGGCGCAGCCTGACGGGTCGCGCTCACCGGGGCTTGATCCGTAAAGCCGTCTTCGCTCTCGGTCGGCATACTCACCTGAACGCAGTTAGGCGTGAATAGAAAAATGCTCTCGCCGATGCGTTCTTGGTGTCCATCCATGGCATAGGTGCCACCAGCTACAAAATCAACGGCTCGCTGAGCTTGCTCAGGATCCATAATGGTGAGGTTAAGCACTACTGATTTACGCTCGCGCAGCGCCTGAATTGCCTGAGGCATTTCTTCAAACGTGCGGGGCTCCATTACCAGCACTTCCGACATTCCATTCATTGCACCAGGCATTCCAATCACGTTATTCATCGAGACTATTCCAGAATCAGTTGACAAAACTCTTTCGCGGATGCGACGACGCGCAGGCTGTGCCGTTTCCTCAGGCGGAATGGGCGGAATCAGCATTTCGGGCTCATTATTTTCTTCTTCATAAAGGCTCTGATACTCTTCGCCTTCTTCTTCATACTCATATTCGTAATCAGCCGGATCGTTCAATCCAACAAAGTCCTTTATCTTTCCAAAAAGACCACTCATTCACCTGTGCTCCAACGTGATATATGCTAACGACTTGGCAAAACTATACAGACATTTGTACTAATCATTTGATTGATACAAATCAGCCACTGCTTCAGTTGTGGCCATTAACCTAAGACATTTCTGGCAAAAGTTCAATCCTTTTTTGAAAACAAAAGTTCAAAAAGAACTTATGGCTGAGGAACAGGATCTTGATATCGCGATAATAAATGCTTCAAATAAAAGCGGATAAATAATATCGAAATCCTCTTAAAGCCAGTCACCAGAGTCAACTGCTCTGCCTTATCTAATCTTTAAAATTAGATTCACAAGCATTACCCCATGCTTCGGAGACTGTGTCAAGCCTTTTTCACTCTTTGTGAGGGTAGTTTTCTAGACTGCTCAAATTTACCTGCTATAGGCTATTTAAGCAGTCTCTTACGGCAATAATTTAGGGGGCTTCATTTGCCGACTGCCAAACAAGCTGCTGCCAAGTCTTACTAAGGTAGCACCTTGGGCGATCGCCCACTCAAAATCTCCTGACATTCCCATCGAAAGCTCTTCCATCCCGATCCGACTCAGCCCCTGCTCTCTAGCAACTCGCTTAATTTCAGCGGCCAAAGCCTGCCCCGCTGCAAAAATTGCCTGCGTCTCTTCAGCAGGCAGTCCATAAGGTGCGATCACCATCAGCCCCACAATATTTAGGTTCGTCAGCGCGTTTAAGTCAGCTAGAGCAGCCATTAGCTCATCGCGCTCAAAGCCATCTTTAGTCGGGTCTAATGCTAGTTTGACCTGCAAGCAACAGCTCGGACGCTTGCCCAGTTCGGCGGCCTGTCGGTCAAGCCGAGCTGCCAGCTTTAGGCTATCAACCGAATGAATCCAGTCAAAATGCTCTACCACCTTCCGAGACTTGTTGGACTGCACATGGCCAATAAAATGCCAAACAACATCCGTAAGATCACTCAGCTCAGCTTGCTTTGCCAGTGCTTCTTGCGCCTTGTTTTCAGCAAATTCACGAATGCCAGCCGCGTAAGCCGCTCTGACCACCGCTGCCGGAAAGGTTTTCGTTACTGCCACCAGTCTCACGTTGGGTGGAATTAGAGGCCGTATTTTTTGCAAACGCCTTTTGATTTGACTGCTAATTTCATTGCCCATTCTAGGGTTCAAAAGGCTTGCTTATAAGACTTTTGTAGCTGATCGTATTCGTCCTGCGCGCCCGTACGACGAATGATCCTAAGGCGCTGTTCTATGAGCTGCTTGGCATCTGATCGGCCCGTTGGCTCAAAAGAGAGGCCAGCCGCGTCGTTTCTCACTAAAAAGAACAGCCGATGCGCATACAGCGTGGCAAACAGCTCTTGTCCCTCGCCGACAAGACAAATTCTGAAAAGCAATCCAAAGTTAGGGTGGTTTAAGTAGGTTTCCGTGCTCATTCAGGGGGGGGTTGGTGCTTCACATGACGAGTTTACAGCGTTTTATCGGCAATTGCTTTAGAGATTCTTCTAGGGTTTGGGGTGAAAGCCTAATTAGCAGTGCGCTGAGCCCTTGTTTTAATCAGGGTACGACCAGGCGGCTGACCAAGACTACAATCCTAGCGCTAGCAGTTGCGCTTTGGCTTTTTGCAAAGATTCTTGCCACTCTCGCTCAGGCTGACTATCGGCAACGACGCCAGCCCCGACTTGCCCCCACACGGTGCGCACTTCATCAGCTTGATTGGCTATGTCAATCGGCAGGGCAGGAGACATCAGCAGCGTACGAATCAAAATATTAAGATCCAGCCGTCCACGTCGATCATAGTACCCACAAGAGCCATAAAATAGGCTGCGTCGAACGGGCTCTATAGCCTCAATAATTTCCATGCAGCGGACTTTGGGACAGCCGGTGATCGTTCCACCCGGAAACAGGGCGGCAATCAGCTGTGCGGCTGTGCGATCGCCTCTCAACCTACCCACCACGTTGCTCACCAAATGCATCACATGGCTGTAGCGCTCAATCACCATCAGCTCTGCGACCTGTACGGATCCCCATTCACACACCCGGCCTAAGTCGTTACGCTCTAGATCTACCAGCATGATGTGTTCGGCCTGCTCTTTGCGATCGCCTTCCAGCTCGCTAGCTGCTGCTCTATCTGTCGCCGCTGTTTTCCCCCGCGATCTTGTCCCGGCAATGGGCCTCGACTGCGCTATCCCCGAGGCTAAGGTCACCAACCGCTCGGGCGAGCAGCTCACCACCGCCCCCCAAGGCGTATGCCAGTAGCTCGCAAAAGGTGAGGGATTGATGACATGCAGTGCCTTGTAGACTTCCCAGCTCGGCAGCGTTGTCTGCGCTTGAAATCGCAGCGAATGATTCACCTGAAACACATCTCCCGCTTTGATATGCGCCTGCGATCGCCTCACAGCGGCTTCAAATTCGGCTTGCTCCGTTTGAAATGTTAGATCGCGGGTATGCCCGCTACAGGCGTCACTTTTCTCTTTATATAAAGAGGTCTTTTCAGAACGTAGCGCCAGGGTTGCTAGCCTGCCCGCTGTTTCAGCAGCTAGCCATAGCTGTTGAGTGTGATGATCTAACACTGCAAACTCGGACGGCTCGTACCAAAAGGCGACCGGAAAAGGCAACAGGTCTTCTTTTAGCCAGGGCAGTCGCTCAATTTCCCAAGCACAGTCATAGCCCAGCCAGCCTAACCAGCCCCCCATAAAAGGCAAGTCTCTAGGCGGCTCACCAGACGACTCAGCCGGACGGCACTGGCCCATTTTTTCCAACAGCGGCAGCACCTGTCCGATCTTAGGCGTCCAGATCTGCATCTGACAGTTAACGACTCTAGGAGCACCTGCACAAATAGAGTAGCGCGCCATTTCGGTAGCTTGCTCAGGGAGCGAGTCCGGCGGCAGTGGATAGGGACTCTCTAGTAGGGTAGCAATGCCTTTTTCATTGGCTTGCAGGGTTTGCGGTTGAAACAGCGCTGCAAAAATCTCTGATCCGGTTCGCTGGTTTAGCGGGAGCGATCGCCAAAAAAACCGCTCACAGGGGCGCAGCTTCAAGCGACGCCTCCAAACCGAATGCGAGCCCACCAAAACAGCACCAAACCGCCTAGCACCAGCCAGTCCCACCAGCGCAGCTTGAGCTGATGCCACATCACCCGATGCGTGTTTGGGCTAGTAAAGCCTCGTACCTGCATCGCGCTAGCAATCTGCTCGGCTCGCAGCAGCAGGTTCTCAATCAGCCGTTCGGCTACCATCAGCCAGATTTGAATGGCCCCACGCACGCCTAGCTTTTGCCATTTAATCGCCCGAGTCGTCACCGATCTTACTAAGTTTTGAACTTCTTCTAGCACTAATGGAATAAACCGCAGCGCCAGCGTTAAGGTCAGCGCAATTTCAGTGACTGGCAGGCCCAAGCGTCTGAGCGGCTGCATCAAATCTTCGATGCCTTCAGTCATTTCTTCGGGCGCTGTGGTTAATAAAAACAGAGTAGAGGCGTAAATGAGCGTAAATATGAGGGTACTGAAGCTGATTGCAAATCGGCGCGATCGCTGCGTAATATGAATTCCCAAGTTAAAAGGCCGCTGAGCAATCTCAACATCCACAATGTCGTATCGATAGCTCGATGCAGGCGGCAGCGTTGGCAACTCCTCCAGCGGGGTCAAATCGTCTGGCCAGCTCTGTAGGGCTGTCGCTGTCGGCAGCCTGGGCTGCTGAGAAATCGCCACCCCGTCAGGCATCACCAGCAATAGTCCGGTTACCATCACACCTACTAACAGCAGCCAGCCCATTTGCTGTCGCCACACCCGCAGCGGAATGCGAGCGCTCACCGTCAGCAGCACCAAAAACACAACAATCGCGATTCGGCAAGAGACATTAGCCAATATGGGAGCTAGCAGTACGCTCGTCAGCCAAACGACTTTCACACGCGCGTCAATGCGATGCAGCCAGGTGACTGGCTGCTCCATATATAGGCCGATGGGAAGCGATCGCAGTAAGTCCATTTATCCGATTCTCTGGCCAATTCTTTTTAAAGCGGACAGGCTAGACCAAACCAGCTTAGTTTGCCCGAGAAACCTTAGTCGCCCGATTCGCACCCGCCGCCCTTTCTAAGTCGCGCATACTCTTACCCCGCCACAGCAGGCGAATCGGCGTACCGTCGTAGCCCAGATTCTTGCGAAACTGCTTTTCCATATAGCGTTTGTAGCTCTCACCAAACAGCTTAGGATCGTTTACAAATAGCGCAAACGTCGGCGGCTGCGATCGCACCTGAGTTCCGTAGTAAATTCTTCCCTGCCGCCCTTGCCGGGTGGTTGGCGGGGTATGCCAGCTCGTAGAATCTGCAATCACCTCATTTACTACCGAGGTCGTCACCCGTCGCCGATGCTGTTCTACCGAGGCATCCACCGCATCTAAAATATTGGGCAGTCTTTGCCCTGTCAGCGCACTCACGTACAGCCGCTTGGCCCAGCCCAAAAAATGAATCTTCGCCTCAATGGTTTTATCAAACTCATAAATGGTGTGTGAATCTTTATCAATCGCATCCCACTTATTCACCACAATCACGCAGGCTCGCCCTTCTTCCTCGATTCGCCCCGCCAGCTTTTGATCTTGCTCAGTCACGCCATCTAGCGCATCAATCACCAGCAGCACCACATCAGCCCGCTTAATCGCCTTAAACGCTCGGTTAATCCCAAAAAACTCTGGCCCGAAGTTCACGTTTTTCTTTTTGCGAATGCCCGCCGTGTCAATCAGCCGATAGCGCTTATCGCCTCGGGTCACCACCATGTCAATCGAGTCTCTAGTCGTGCCCGAAACCGGGCTCACAATCGATCTTGCCGAGCCGACAAAGGCATTGAGCATACTCGACTTGCCCACGTTGGGCCGCCCGATAATTGCAACCTTATACTCTTCAATTTCTTCTAGCTCATCGGCTGGCGGCAAAAGATCCACTAGCTCATCGAGCAATTCCCCCGAGCCACTGCCGTGAATCGCTGAAACGGGATAAGGTTCGCCCATCCCCAGCTCCCAAAACTGCGCCGCTTGAATAATCGCCTCATCAGGTGACTCACATTTATTCACCGCCAGCAGCACGGGCACTTTTTGAGTCCGTAGCCAAGACGCAATTTCCTGATCGGCCTCAGTCGGGCCAAACTGTCCGTCTACCACAAGTATCGCAGCCGAAGCTTCGACCAGCGCGGCCATAGCCTGCTCGCGAATAAAGGGTAAAAACTCGGTATCGTCATCAAATACCAAGCCGCCAGTATCAACGACTAAAAAATCGCGGTCTTTCCAAAAGGCGGGTTGATAGGTGCGATCGCGCGTCACCCCCGGCTGATCAAACACAATCGACTGCCGTCCGCCCGCCAATCGGTTCACCAGCGCCGACTTGCCCACATTCGGGCGACCAATAATAGCGACCACTGGTAAAACCATAGCAAAATAGGCCCAATCAGGCCCTACAGATTGAAACAACCATTATAGTACGGGCTCCCCTTGTGAGTGCCCGCCGCCGCCGCAAATCTCTCAATTCTCTCAAAGTACCGCCTTAATCTCCGCCTTAGCCTCACGCCTTAGCCCCGCCGAGATCCGAAACAGCTCCTGTCCCGTATGCAAATAGCTGTCCTCATAGGTATAGGTAAACCGCTCAATTTCTTCTATTCCATCCTCAAGCTGATTCAAGCAGTAATACAAATTCGCCGCCCCGCTTGCCACTCCCGCCGGATTTGGCATCGACTTAAACTTAGCCTGCGCCTTCTCCAGAGCCTCACGACAGGTTTCAATATAGGCTTGAAAAGCCGCCATCAGCTCATCATCAAACGGATCAGCTGACAGCGCCCTCACTTCTGCCTTTAGCGGCTTAATAATTTGACCAATCAGCCGATCGGTGGGGTTAAAGACGCCGCGCAACCATTCCTCAATCGTGGTATCCGAAGCCGGACGGCGCTTTCGATACTGTTGCTGAGCGCTAGCGCTACGGCTAGTACGGCTGTTGGCGGCTGACTCTAAGCGCGATCGCCGCTGCTCATCATATTGATGCCGCTCACTCACGTCACCTAGCACCTCATAAGCCGCATTGAGCCGAGCAATTTTGTCATGAGCGGTCTTGCCATGAGCAGAGTTAGTCCGAGCAAGCTCCTCACCCTGAACATCTGGATGAAGCTGCTTCGCCAGCCTGCGATATGCCTGTTTTACCTGCGCCTGACTCGCCTCAACCGAAATCCCCAACGTCTGATAATAGTCAGCTTGATAATGCTCAGCCACGGCTCAATGAATAGTTACCACACCCATTATTTTAAGCCGATTTCATCCCATCGGCTCCGGATCTTGAAACAGCGGCGTGCTCAAATACCGCTCTCCAAAGCTGGGCTGAATCATCACAATCAGCTTGCCTGCGTTTTCAGCGCGCCGCGCCACCTTCACCGCCGCACACAGCGCCGCCCCGCTCGAAATTCCCGACAAAATTCCTTCCTCTTTTGCCAGCCGTCTGCCAAACGAAATTGCCTCATCATCACTCACTGCCACCACCTCATCAATCAAATCCTGATTCAGCACCTTCGGCACAAACCCCGCCCCAATGCCCTGAATCTTATGCGGCCCCGGCCTGCCCCCGGCCAGCACCGAACTATTCACAGGCTCCACCGCCACCACCTTAAACCCAGGTTTACGCTGCTTCAGCACCTCACCTACGCCCGTAATCGTTCCGCCCGTTCCTACGCCAGCCACCAAAAAGTCTATTTGGCCATCCGTATCCTGCCAAATCTCTTCCGCCGTCGAACGTCGGTGCACTGCCGGATTCGCCGGATTATCAAACTGTTGCAGCATATAGGCATCCGGCAGCTCATCTACCATTGCCTGCGCCCGTTGGATACAGCCGCTCATTCCCTCCATTCCCGGCGTCAGCTCCAGCTTTGCGCCATAGGCTTGAAGCATCGCCCGCCGCTCGCTGCTCATGGTCTCTGGCATTGTCAGCACGAGCTTATAGCCCTTCGCCGCTGCCGCCATCGCCAGCGCAATTCCCGTATTGCCTGAAGTCGGCTCCACCAGCGTTGTCTTTCCTGGTGTGATATCCCCCGCCGCCTCAGCCGCCTCAATCATGCTAATGCCAATTCGATCCTTCACCGAAGCCGATGGATTCATGCCCTCCAGCTTCACCACGATTTGCGCCACACAGCCCTCACGCTCAGGAATCCGGTGCAGCCGCACCAAGGGGGTATGTCCAATCAGCTCAGTCACATTGTCAGCAATTTTCATACGTCTGTCTTATATGTAATACATTAAGTCAACCTGCTGCCGAGCATTTCGCTTATCTACCAAGTCTTGCAGCGTATACTTCTCCAGCCGATCTTCTGCCGCCTGCCGGACTTCGTGCCACACTTCGCACACGACTGCGCCACCTGCTGTCGTCGGCGACTTCACTTCCTTTGCCTTCGCCTCAAATCCTTCAATACAGCTCACCACATCTAGCAGCGTCACCTTCCAAGGCTCACGAGTAAGCAAGTAACCTCCTTTTGCTCCCCGCTGGCTCTTCACAAATCCAGCTCGCCGCAGGGTCGCTAATAGCTGCTCTAAATAACGATCAGGAATATTCTGCTCAGCCGCAATCTGACAAATCCGCAGCGGCTCACCCTTGCTGTAGTGCACGCTCAGCTCTATGAGCGCTAGCAGCGCGTACTCACTTTTGCAGGATAGTTCCACGGGCTTCAAATAACGCTTTAGACAAAGATGCTCAATACAACTATATCCCGGTTCTACGGTGGGGATTGTCTAGTAACACAAAGCTCAACGTATTCACCCGCTGAAGCACGGACGGTTTTTCTTATTTGCTGCCAAACGCAAAAAAGATCCCGCCGAAGCAGAATCTTTTTTGTCAACCTATTCGATTAGCCTGAATGTAGCCTCAGCTATGAAACTCAGGCTATGTCAAACAGTTTAGAAGCGGAAGGAAGCGCGAAGAGCACCATAGATGTTATCAGTGTTGTCGTCGTCACCGTCGTTATCAGCATAGATAACTGCGGGTGTGAAGGTAAAGAACTCGTTCACAGCGATCTCGTAGTAAGCTTCAACCAACAGAGGGTCTCTGTTCTCAGAAGGCGAAATACCGCCGTATACCCCAAGGTTATTACCAGCGCCTAAGAAGTCAGCGATCGCAATACCACCCATGTATGAGTCTGCATCACCGCCACCTTCGATATCATTAGCAGCATAGTAGCCACCTACCTGGAAGTTACCAAAGCTGAAGTTCAGCAAGCCAGCAATACTGTTGCTAGCGGCACCATCTTCAGGATCGGTAGCCCCAATGTAGGTAACAGCTGCGTTTAAGAAGCCATCTGTCAGCAGGTTAAGCTGAGCAATATAGCTACCGTTCTGACCAATACCGCCACCACCATTGTTGATATTGCTATTGTCTGAGGAATAACCCAAATCTAAAACAAGGTTATCAGAGAAGGCAATATTAGCGCCTGCTCCAAAGTTGCCGCCATCATACAGGTCATAGAACTCAGGGCCACCAGCATCAGCCACGCTAGGCCCATCAAAAGGAACGATAGTGCTAGAGACAAAGTCATCTGTAGCGACGCTGTTAGCAGCGATGATACCGTTGATGCGACGGCCAACAGGGAAGCTGTAGTAAACGTCGTCTAGTTTAACGTTATTTTCCATACCATCGTTTCCGCTTTGGTTCGCCAAACCGTTTTCGGTATTAGCCAAAGAGCCAGCGTCATCAGAAGCCTGCAGGCGAATACGAAGTCTGTCTTCACCCGTAAAGCTAGTGTCAAAGTTCAGGCGAGCGCGATACTCAAAGGTCGCACTAGCTTCATCACCACCAACGGTACCGTCCCTACCAGTGGAAGGAAGATCGTCGGCGTCTCCAGGCACAAAGTCATCGTCGTTAAGGTCGGTATCGTCAAAAGGCACAATCAAGTGCGCATCCAACTGACCGCGCAATTTAGTTGTCGTAGAGAACTGGTTAGCCTCTAGCTCAGCAACATCCGTTTCAAGCGTGTCCACGCGGCCACGAATAGTTGCTAGCTCAGCTGCAAACTCTTCTTGCAAGCGCTTGATGGTGTCTAGTTCGCTGCCTTCGCCAATGAGCTGAATAACCACATCCAAGCAGGCGTTCAAACCAGCGGCAAACTCATAGCGAGTCAACGGGCGGTTGCCACGGTAGGTGCGATCAGGGAAGCCTTCTAAGCAGCCATACTCTTCAACCAGGCGCTGAAGCGCAGTAAACGCCCAGTCGGTAGGCTGTACGTCAGATAGCTCAGATACGCTAGTGACTTGAGCCAACTGAACAGGCTCAGCAGTTACAAAGTTAGAAGTTGCTTCAGAAGTTGCTTCAGCAGCCGTATCGACAGCAACGGATTCAGCAGCGACTGCATTGCTCGAAATCGCGATAACAGCGCCCAAAGCTGCGGGTGCAGCCAGCAGAGTTTTCCAAGTAGTCATTATTAGTTATTCCTCACACCTTTTATTAAGATAAGAAAGCCATGAACATCTTTAAGACCGAACTCACCGGGTATTAGCCCAAGCATTAACCAAGTGTGCAGGTATTCAAACTGACTGATCTTTTCAAGCTTTAGAATGAGTATTCGTCCGTCTTTTATAAGACTTTCGACACATCTTTCTTAAACTTAAGAGAAATGCTAGCAGATCCGTTGGGTATAAACCAGTGCTCTAGACCAGTTCTGCTATTTTTCTAAACTGGCCCCTAGGCTAGTTTTAATAATCATAAATGCTCCTGAAGAAATTGGAAGCCTGAAAGGAGGTAAATTCACTGCCAAAAGGTCTATCAGGTTTAGAGATTGCTGGGTAAATCGGTTGAAAATACGCTGAAGAAAGAAAACTTAACTGCAAATAGATAAAGCCAAGTTATATTTTTGATTAGCTTTTCTTAACACAAAGACCGATTGAACAGAGCCGATTAACGCAGTTATCTAATCTTCTTTAGGGCTCTCTGACGCTCTTTAAAGCCATCCGCTCCTGCCCTTTGAAATTTACTTGCAATCGTATAAATCGCAAGTAACTTCAGTTAAGACAGGAGCGGTCTGGTGGGGTCTTCAGGTTAAAACCAAACTGCCGGAAGGAAATCCAGCTATATAGCTTTAACATCTGATGCTAAAGCTAGTTCTAGAGAACAGCCCCGGCACGCAGCCGGCTTACATCAACCTGGAGACCCAAGCATGTATCACTTACAGACATGGGCATCACCTCCTAGTTCCCGAAACGACTGTATTTGCTGGACTAGCCAGCTACAGCTGAGTGACTAGCACTCACGCCAGCTAATATAGCACGACCTTTATAAAGATGGGTCAACCTTGAGAAGAAGGCTCTCTTACAAACCCTATTTTATCGGTTTAGAAAGGCACCTTCTTCTTCGCTGATTTACCACTCTCAAAGTCAAGCTCTTTGAGCTT
This sequence comes from Phormidesmis sp., assembly GCA_049646385.1. Lineage (GTDB taxonomy): Bacteria > Cyanobacteriota > Cyanobacteriia > Phormidesmidales > Phormidesmidaceae > Phormidesmis. Next base: position 28,716 of record JBARVS010000297.1, read on the forward strand.
CTTCAGTATTCGAGTGAAGTATTCTTGAAGGTAGTCTTCTAAAGTCGTGATTTTGCTTTGATCAATTCCAAAGGTTTGATACGTCTCATCCATCGGTGCATCCATCACGTTGCCGCTGGCGCTGACTTCGGTAAAGGCTAGCCTGTCTGCCAAATCCCAAGTCCATTGAAAAAACGCGGCAATTCGACGGGCCGCTCTCAATAGGGCGGGGGGCATCTGAGAAACGCTAGCTCGCTGGTCAGAGAGCCGCTCGCACAGGCGGATGATTTCGTAAGCGCCCCAGGCCCTGGGGCCAGCTAAAGAGAAAACGGCGTTTTCAGCGGCGGGCAGCTTTAATGCCTTCACTGCAAACTTGGCGATGTCTTGGCTGTTCATGTAGGCGACCGCGCCCGCTTCGCCCATTACCCATACAGACTGCCGCTCTAGAATGGGAATGGCATACTGCCCGATTAAGCCCTGCATAAAGCCGCAGGGTCTAAATATGGTGTAGTTTAAGCCTGATTCTTCTAAAAATGCTTCGGTGCAGCGCTTGATTTCCATTAGAGGCACGTTGGGATAATCACCCGCCCCATAGATAGAAAAGAAAATAAATCGATTGACGCCTGCCGACTTTGCTGCCTGAATCAGGGCAACTTTGCCGTGCCAGTCGACGTCATAAATGCCTTCCTTCTCGGCAGGTCTGGAGGTTGCCGCATCAATGACGGCATCGACATCTTCAAAGCAAGGTGGCAGGCTGTCTGGCCCGGTTAGATCGGCTTTGACTAATTGAGCGCCCCATTCTCTCAAAAAGCTGGCTTTTTGAAAGTTTCTGACTAGGCATTTCACCTCATAGCCTTCGTCTAGGGCTTGGCGAACGATTTGCCTGCCCAGTGTGCCAGTTGCGCCAACGACTAATAAGACCATGAGGGATTGTAAACAAAACTTAATATGCTTCTCAGTCTAGCAGAAGTCGTTACATACCAGAGAGCCCATATCAAAGAGCCCTGCTACGAACGGCTAGCCTCAAGGGGGTCAGGGCTATTCTTCAGCACCTTGTACTTTTAGCAGTAAAAAGCCAACGCTAAGGCCCACTAAAGTCATGCCAAATACTAATACAGCCGTCGTAAAAATTTCGCCGCCCATCTTTATCTAATGTCTCCTAGTTTTTTTGAGGAATGCTTTTGCGAACCATTTATTTTTGGTTTGCACAGCTTTCAGTTGTTATTTTAGAGTGTTTTGATCCGCCCATAGACTTTAAAAGTCTAGAATTCTGTAAGCCAACTGAAACTCGCTGTAGGTAAATCTGCTCTTATGTCCTCTGGTTTTGCTCAAGTACCTCGATTAATCATGACGCTGGGCGATCCTTCGGGCATTGGGCCAGAGGTCGTCCTTAAAACGCTCAGCAATCCGAGGTTTGAACAGCAGGCGGATATTGCTGTTATTGGCGATCGCACTCACCTAAACCACACTTACACCCAGCTCAAAGCAATTACCCCTCAAACCGCGCTCAGAGATCCTGATAGCCTTACCTTTATTGACATTGGCGTAGGCAAAGCTACCACAGATCGGCTCGTGAATGGCGTTGGCAATAGCAGCAGCGGCGAAGTAGGATTTCGGACTTTGCAGCAGGCGATCGCCCGCACCCTCAAAGGCGAATTTGATGGTATTGTCACCGCCCCCATTGCCAAATCAGCTTGGCTAGCAGCCGGACACCATTACCCCGGCCAAACCGAACTACTCGCAGAGATGTCTGATACTTCTCGCTTTGGCATGTTGTTTGTCGCCAAGTCTCCCCACAGCGGTTGGACAATGCGCACTTTGCTCGCCACTACCCATATTCCACTTAAGGCCGTGCCCACCGCGCTGACGCCCGAGGTGATGACATTGAAGTTAGAGCTGCTGATTGAGTGCTTGCAGCGAGATTTTGGGATGGCAAAGGCTCGAATTGCGATCGCCGGACTCAACCCTCACAGCGGCGAACAGGGTCAGCTAGGCCAGGAAGAGCAAGACTGGCTGATTCCCTGGATTAATGCGCAGCAGCAGCGATTTCCTCATATCCAGCTACAAGGCCCCGTCCCACCCGACACCCTCTGGCTACAGCCCAGCCAAGCTTGGTATAAAAACCGACCTGCCCATGATGGCTATTTAGCGCTCTATCACGACCAGGGGCTCATCCCAGTCAAGCTATTGGCCTTTGATTTGGCGGTTAACACAACCATCGGGCTCCCTTTTGTTCGTACTTCGCCCGATCACGGCACGGCTTTTGATATCGCAGGCAAGGGGGTGGCGCGATCGCAAAGTACCGAAGCCGCCCTCGCTCTAGCCATCGAGCTAACCACCCAACGCCTCTCCCGCTCAGATTCCGTACGGACTCCCTCTGCGGGTGCTCTGTAAGTGTTCCGTAGGCGCTCTCCCGAAAGATTTAATATATAGATAAATTGAGGAAGATCAAAATAACGCCAGTTGACTAGGCGGCTCGGCCAATCCATTCCAAGGCAAAGGCGTCACTGGCCCCTGCGCCGACGCTTCCAAAGCCGATTGGAAATAGCGAGCAATTCCAGGCGATTCCTCTTCCATCGGGCAGTGCACAAAAAAGTAAACCTGCTTGCCCTCGGCCAGCCATTCATTTACCTGCGCCACCCAGCCTGCTAAATAGTCATGATTTCGCAACAAATGCGGATGGCTGATATAGCGAACAATTGCGAAGTCAGCCGTTATGATCGGCTGCAAAGGTACCTTCGGCTTGCGGCGCTGCGATCGCATCTGCGGATCTACCTCACCCTCATCCTCCCAAGCATACATCGCCCTAGTATCTAGCAGCACCCGACCAACGCCAAGTTGAGTCAACAGGCCGTTCAGCTCAGCCGCATGTTTTTTTTTGAACCAGTCGAGATGGCGAACTTCCACCGCAATCGGGGCGGCTTGCCTTGGCCAAGCAGTCAAAAAATTTGCCAAATCCTGAACAGCCGCTGGGCTATAGCTCGGCGGAAGCTGGGCCATCACAGGGCCAAGCCGATTACCCAACCCTTGCATAACGTCTAAAAACGACAGCGCCGCCGATAAATGCGCCATTAAAGGCCCTTCGTGAGTCACCGCACGCGGCAGCTTTGGGCAAAAGCGAAAGGCATCGGGCGTATTCTCCACCCACCGCTGCACCACCTCTGCACTCGGTACCGAGTAAAAAGTTGTATTGCCCTCTACGGCTAGCATTCGTTCACCATACAGCCGTAAAAAACTTGTCGCTTGACTCTTTGGCGGATAAAAGTCGCCTACCCAATTTTTAAAGGCCCATACCGCGAGGCCCAATCGAAAATTTGCGGCTTCGAGCTGATGAAGCTGCCCTTGTTTGTCGTTTTGTTTATTTATGTTCATACTCAACTGCTCAACTCATCGCCAACTCCATCTCATCTGAATCATAAAGCGGTTAGATAAATATTTATGGAAAGCACAACCCATCCTTGCAACACAGTTCTCCTTCGAGTCCAGCCAAATTAGCCGCTATCTGCCCAGCAGTTGCCTCAGAAGCCATCTTCGCTACAGCAGCTAACACGCTGACTCAATTGACGCTTCTATATTCCGTAGCAACACTCTTTAC
>JBARVS010000298.1:0-6363 GCA_049646385.1 Phormidesmis sp.
AAAGGCGTTAGATTCTACGGCCTACGAAGCCGCGATTAAATACTGCATCCTGGGGATTGCGCTGTTAGGCGAAGACGGCGGTAAGAACGGCTCGCGAGCTCCCCTAGAAGAGGCTTGGGCTAAGCACTATGATTTGTTGTTTAATTTGTACTATCGGCTTTGCTCTGCGCAGCTCAACGGTGCCCATTTCGAGCAGCTTACCAAAACGATTGAGACCGTTCTAAAGCACATTAGCAATCCGATTGATCTCGCAGAGATTTACGTCATTCAAGTCGTGCAGTTAACGCTGGGTGGTAGCTATCAGGCGGCAATTCAGGCGGGGCTCGCAGGGCTACAGAAGCTGGGCATCGAAACACCATTAGGCAGGCTTTCTGAAGCTGTTCAATTAGAGTTTTCAGCCGTTGCTCGACTGTTGGAAAATAGGCCCGTAAAATCGCTTTTAGAGCTACCTACAAACGTTGACTTGGCGACTCAAGCAACCATCAAGCTGCTCATTGCGTTAGATCCGCCTACCTATATCTCAGCAAATATTGAGCTGTATAGTTTTATCTGTTTGAAGGCTGTTGGCTTATCTGTGATGCATGGCAACATTCCTGACTCTATTAAGGCATACGCTAACTATGGGCTGCTCTTGGGCCTGATGGAAGGAGACTATCAAAGAGGCTATGAGTTTACTGATTTGGCGATGCAGCTGAGCTACAGGCTTGACAGTAAGTCTCAGCGATGTAAGGCAGGGCTGCTGTTGGGCGGTTGGGTTCATGCTTGGGCAAGGCCGATTGCTGGCGCTGCTGAGATTAACTATCAAGGCTTTTTGGCAGGGATGGAAGCGGGTGAAAGCCAGTTTGCTGCCTACAACCTATATGGCAATATCTTCAACCGAATTTTTCAAGGCGAGAGCTTGGGGGCGATCGCAGAAGATATTGAAAAGTACGGCACGATTGCCAACAAAATTAAAGACGAGCTGCTGTGGGTTGCCCTAGCAGGTGCTGCAATATTTACCCAAAAGCTGCTGCGCACCGAGCAAACAACGCCCTCTTCTGAGCGGATGGCCAAAGCTGAAGAAGTTATTCAGCAGGGAGAAGCTACGCAAGCTTGGTTTAGCGTTTGTTTGTATTACATCCTTAGGATGCATCTGGCCTGCCTCGATGCCGACTTTCAAGCGGGGTTGCGCTGCGAAATTGCAGCCAGCAAAATTCTGAATGCAATTAGCGGTTTTACAAGCTATAGCGACTACTACTTCTATGGATCTCTTATTTTGCTCAATTGCGATGCTGATTTAGCTGGAGGTGAGCGAGTTGCAGCAGCTCAGAAAGTTCAGGCTAATCAAGTGCAGCTCAAGCTGTGGGCAAAAAGCTGCCCAGAAAATTTCTTACATAAATATCTGCTTGTTGAAGCTGAGCGCTGCCGGACGCAAGGGAAACGGCTAGCTGCCCTTGAGCTGTACGATCGCGCTATTGCAGCGGCCAAAGAGAATGGATTTATTCAAACAGAAGCCCTGGCGAATGAGCTAGCTGGAAAATTTTATATCCAGTGGAAAAAAGAGAGATTTGCCCAAGGGTACATACAAGAGGCTTACAACGGCTACGTCCGCTGGGGTGCTAAGGCCAAAGTCGCCCAGCTTGAGCAACAGTATCCGCATTTTTTAACGGGCACTACCCACCAGAGAGAGGCGTTTGGAGACGGTTTAGAATCCAGCGGCTTAGGAGGAGGCTCCTATTCAATCTCTGCAATGACCTCTAGGGCGGCTCGCACAACGAGCACCTACCAGTCTAATAATCTCTGGCTAGACCTCCCTGCGATGATGCAGGCGGCCCAAACTATTTCGCAGGAGATCGCGCTAGAAAAACTACTCGACACGCTGATGCACATTGCTATCACAAATGCGGGGGCTCAGTCTGGACATTTGCTTTTGCGGGCTGATGACGAACAGCCGGGGGCGGCTTGGCGGGTTGTGATGCAGGCTATTCAAGATCAAACCAGAGCTTTAAACAGTCCGCTGTCGCAATATTCAGGGGTGCCGCGCAGCCTTATTTATGCGGTGGCGCGTACCGGAGAAACGGCTGTTTTTGAAAACCTAAGTGCAGATGAACAGTTTGCCAAAGATCCCTACGCGATCGCCCATCAGCCCAAGTCTGTTTTATGTATGCCCATTAGCCGTCAAGGGAAGCTGATTGGCATGTTGTATTTAGAAAACAGTTTGGCGGTGGGCGCTTTTACGCGCGATCGCATTGAGCTGCTACAGCTGCTGGCGAGTCAGGCCGCTATCTCTATTGAAAACGCTCGGCTGTATCAGCAAATCGAGAGCTATTCGCAAACCCTAGAAGCTGAAGTTGCGCGTAAAACCAACGACCTCAATCAAAAGGCGCAGGACTTGGAACAGGCGCTAGTCACCATTCAAAAAACTCAGGCTCAGCTCATTCAGACGGAGAAAATGTCGTCGTTGGGCCAAATGGTGGCAGGGATTGCGCATGAAATTAACAACCCTATTAGCTTTATCAAGGGCAACATCTCACACACCCGACAGTATGTAGAAGATATACTCAGTTTGCTCGCGCTATATCAGCAGGAATATCCTCAGCGCAGCGCAGCGATTCAGGCGGAAGAAGACGATCTGGATATTGATTTTTTAGTCAAAGATGTGGGCCGTTTGCTAGATTCAATGGCTTTGGGGAGCGATCGCATCCGACAAATCGTCTTAAGCCTGCGCAATTTTTCTCGCTTAGATGAAGCGGAAATGAAAAGGGTAGATTTACACTCGGGCCTAGAGAGCACCCTGCTAATTGTGCAAAATAGGCTGCAAGCCAACAGCGACAGTGCGCCGATTCAGCTCATTAGGTCATACGGAGAGCTGCCCGAAATTGACTGCTATCCCAGCCAGCTCAATCAGGTTTTTTTGCACATTATTAACAACGCTGTTGACGCTATTAGAGAGCAAACCCAGTCCGAGCAGCAGCCCCAAATTCAAATTACAACCGGTGTCACAGAGCGCGAAGAGATTCGGATTGCGATCGCCAACAACGGCAGCCCTATACCCGCAAACGTTCAAGATCGAATCTTTGATCCCTTCTTTACCACCAAGGCCATTGGTCGCGGCGCGGGCTTAGGGCTTTTTGCCAGCTACTCAACCATCCAGCAGCATAACGGCAGGCTCAGCGTACGCTCAGCTTCAGAAAAAGGCGCTGTCGCGCGTTTGGGCACAGAGTTTGAAATCTTTCTCCCCCTAAAGCAGCTTAAAGCTTGAGCGTGAAGCCTTTGGATTGTTTAGCTCATCCCTGTGATATGGCAATAGCGCACCTGCTACTGCAAGCGCGCTATTTCACAGCTTTATTCCACAGCTTATATACAAACGCGATGGCATTTCCGCCATCGCCTCGTATCAAGTGCGTTGTCTTTGGTTAACAGCCTTCTGGCCCGCAGAACTTGTGCGCGCTCAGTACCTCTGCCTCACAGAGATAAATGATGCCCGAATAATCGTCGAAAAACTGGCCTGCGACCTCATTTGAAATTTTCAGAGCCATATCTTGACTGTCGGTGAGCACCTCGATTTTGACATTCAAAAAGCTGCCGGAGACGGTTGGCTGTCCCGACGAGCGCACGTTGCGACTGCCTTGACCACCAGCGTCCACCGCCGTATAACCGGTCGCCCCGGCTTCGTCGATGATCTTAGCAATCTTTTTCAGCAGCAGCTTTTCCGTGACGATCACGAGCTTGCTAGCTGGCTTGGCCATATGAGTTACCTCTTGATGTATGTATTCATTGAACTATACCGTTGACCACGTTGGTCGTTGAACTACACGTTGGTCATTGAACTGGTCATCGAACTGATCATCGAACTGGTCATTGAACTAAGGGAGCACCAGCCAAGGGTACCCCTTTCATGCTCAGCCGCCCCCTATCGCCTGAGCGAGCCCGATGAAGAGCGGTATTCCTAATGCGATCGCCACTGGCGTACCGACGGCTGTAGACGAGCCGATGTAAGCAGAAGGATTAGCCGACGGAATACCCGCTCGTAAAGTGGGCGGCCCAGAGATGTCAGAACTAGAGGCAGCGATGACGGCTAAGAGCACGACGCCGCCAAGACTGAATCCCGTGGTGTAGTGGGCAACCAGACCGAGACCAAAGGCAATAAACCCATGCAGCAGCGGCGCTATAAAGGCATAGACAACGTACCACTGAGCTACCTTGCGCAGCTCGCCAATCCTAGCAGCGGCTTCCATACCCATAATCAGCATCAGCACCGAAAGCAGACCACGGAAGAGGGGAGAATAGAAGCTCTCGTACACACTTTCCGGCTGGGTGACCAGGCCGAGCACGAGACCGAGCAGCAGCGCCGATAAAGCAGAACCCTGAAGGCTTTCCTTTACGATAGGCCATACCCTAACTCGCTTGCCGGTGGTACCGCGCCGCTTGTTGGTATAAATGCTGGCTAATACGATTGCCGTCACGAGCGCCGGGATGTCCATAAAGGGATAGAGTGCGGCGGCCCAGGGTTCGTATGCAATGCCTTGCGTGTCCAGCAGCGTCAGGGCAGCAGCGAGGGTAGAGCCACTCACGGCACCGAACAAGCCCGCCGTCGCGATGCCATCCTCGGTTTTGACTTTCGGCAGCATACACAGCGTATAGCGCCCAATGAACACGATCAGAATTCCTATCGCCACGGCGAACGCCGCAGGCAACAGTATCTCCGCTAAGTTGGAGTCACGAATCGCCTGACCACCCGTCAGGCCGACTTTCATGAGCAGCATGAAGACAATGAACTTATAGGCTGCATCTGGAATTGACAGCTGGCTACCGAGGGAGGCAACGACCATGCCGCCGATGAGAAATCCGAGGGTTGGGGACTGTAGCTGCGATAGGAAGCGTGCCAAGAAATCGAACAAAAAATCCATTTTGTAATTCCTTCCTTCTCCTCATAAAGAGGAGCGACTATTATGATAAGTGAGCTTTAAAGCGTTGAAGAAAGTAGGGGTAAAGCGTTTTATCTCTACTACACGAGCGTTACGCGAGAACCCGCCGACAGAGTGGCCAGAGGTGGCCGTCCTCTATAACCGGGCAAAAGCGATCGCTATTTTGTGTGTCTTCCATAGATTCATATCTATTAAGATCTTAATCTTCATGTGTTTAAGTCTATCTTAGAATGCGCCCAGTTTTTTTTAAATTTGGCGATTTTTGCGGTATCTCTGGTTAGCGTGGATTATGATCGCAGGCTTTTTCTTTATTCATTACTGCTGTCCATCAGCTTAGAACCCTGCTGATGCGTTTTGTGCAATGCCCAAGCTTGGGCGCGTAGAAGCGATCGCTTTTCATGGTTTCACAAAAGTCGTGGTTAATGTCTTCAAGCGGCATCGTACAGAACGCTGAAGGATTCTTGCCGAAAACTACGAGAGAAATAGGAGTGCGCTACGACACGCGATCGCTCAGCCTGAAGACAGCGAATTAGCGCGGTCTAACCTACTGGATCTACTGGCTACCTTTGATTTTCATCTGTCTAAAGAAAAACCTTCTACTCGTCTTTGGAGAGATAGCTAATCAACGCCATTTACCCTAATGTTAAGCAGAGCTTTGCTGCTCGCACCTATCGCGTATTCGAGGCGATATTTTCCTATAAAAACGCCTATAAAGCATTACATCTATAAAAATAGTCTGTTTAAAGTAGTTTTAGATGTTTTAGCTGTCTGGCTACTGCATAGAAATCATTTTTCAAAAGGAGTTTATTTGGCTGCACCAGCCCGCTAAACTGCGCTTTGGAAGCTACGTACATAGAAATAACGGCAAAAAAAGACGGTTTAAAAACAGGGTTAAAAGATCCTTTTCCATAGCTTTTATCTGGCCATTTATTTGCTGAGAAGACCATTAATGAAGATTGCCGTTGTTGGATTGATGCGCCACCCCATCGCCGAACCTTTCGCTGGCGGGATGGAGTCTCATACTTGGTGGCTTACCAAAAAATTAATTGAAAGAGGTCATAACGTGACCTTGTTTGCCAGCGGCGATTCCGACCAAACCTTGGGCCTTAGTGCCTGCACCGAAAGCTCGTTAGCAACCCACCCTCAGGCGCAAACCTTGGCGGGTGAGCAGGCTTGCAACATGTCTGCCTATGCCAGCGCAATTAAGCAAATTTGTCACGGCCAGTTCGATATTGTTCATAACAACGCGCTGCATCCGCTGCTGCTGTTAAGCGCCGCAGATTTGCCCGTACCGATGCTGATGATACTACACGCCCCTGTATATCCTGAGCTGGCAGCGGCTGTTCAGTATGCGGTGGCGCGAAATGCTGCCGGGAACCTAGCGGTTGCGGCAGTCTCTGGCAGCTTGGCGGCGCAGTGGGAGCCACTGGTTAAAGCAGAGACCATCTACAACGGA
>JBARVS010000299.1:0-1578 GCA_049646385.1 Phormidesmis sp.
AGGCAGCACCGCTGAGGCTAAGTCGGCGAAAGCTGTTGCTAGCAAGACTAGCAGCAAAACCAACGCTCGCAAGCGATCAGGCGCTAGCGCGTCATCGCCAAAATCTACGGCTGAAGCATCTACGGCCAAGGTATCGGCGGCCAAAGTATCGGCGGCTAAAGCTACCAGCAAATCAGCGCCTTCTGCCGAGGGCGCAGCGCTTAGGAAAGTGGCTGAGCTAGAAGCTTTGCTGACAAAAGCCAACGAGCAAATCAGCGCTCTGCAAGAAGATGTCAAAACCCATCAGGAGCGCGTTTTTGAACTGAAGGACAGCCTAAAGACGGCGGAGAGCGAGAGTAGCAACAAAGATATTCAGGTTAAAATGCTCGCCTCTGAGCTAAACGAAGCTAAGAAAAATGTTTTGAAGCTGACTGAGGCCAATGAAAAAGCTAATGAAAAAGCCAGCGAAGCAGCCAGTAAAGCAGCTGTCGAAAAGGCTGAGCTGGCGGAAGAAGCTGCCAAAAAAGAAAGCACAAAACCTGCTGAGCGACAGTCTTTGAGTCTGCAAAATGCGCCTCGGCGTGGCTACTATAAGTCTATCCCTGAGTACGCTATTCAGCGCGGCACCCCGCTGGCAGGGCAAAACAATAGCATGATGAGCGACGACGATATTGGCTGGGTGGATTAAAGGTTAAGTGCTTTGTACTTATCGATCCCGCGTTTTTGGAAGAGATCGTTTGTTCACGAATCGTTTAGGATCTCAAAGAACCTGCGATAAAACTTCTTATGACTCTTAAGCAGCCAGTTTCCTTGCTAGCGATCGCACTATCTGTCACTTTGGCGGGCACTTTAGCGGGCTGTAGCAACGATTCTTCTACGCCGACAGCCGCCGAACCGACAGCTGCCGAGCAGAGCGCACAAGCCGAAGCCGATACGCCAGAGTCTCAAGCAGCGGCCCAAGAAACGGCTAGAGCGGAATGGGAAGCTCAAATGCAGCAGGTGCAAGCCGTGCTGAAATCGATGGATCGCGATCAGCTCATTGGCGACTCTGCCACCAAAGGCCCGCGCGATGCTGAGGTGGTGCTGCTCAAGTTTTCAGATTTTCAATGTCCGTACTGTGCGATCGCTGCGGCGGAAATGAAAACGTTCACTCAAAATCATCCTGACGATGTGCTCTACGTTTACAAGCAGATTCCTTTGACTAACATTCACGATCAGGCGCTGCCCGCCGCCAAAGCAGCTTGGGCCGCTGGTCAGCAGGACAAGTTTTGGCTATATCACGATGGCCTGTTTGCCTACCAAGACTAGCTAGGTGAAGACTACTATGTGTCGCTAGCGAAGCAAATTGGGCTAGATATGGAAAAGTTTGAGCGCGATCGCAACAGCCAAGCTGCCCAAGCCGCTATTGATAAAGACGATGAACTCGCTCAGGCATTTGGCATTAGAGGCACCCCTACTTTTATCATGAACAACCTGCTCATTCCAGGCGGAGCACCCCTGGCGTTTTTTGAAGAAGCCGTCAGCCGCCTCAAAGCCAGCGCCGCCGAGCAGCCCCAGTAAAAAATATGCCTACCTCTGAGTACATTCTCGGCATTGATA
>JBARVS010000300.1:0-6305 GCA_049646385.1 Phormidesmis sp.
TCTTTCTACCAGCTCATCAAGCTCACCTATGGGTAAAAGCTCAACCATATCCTGCTCGTTAACAACTGCCAAAATGCTGCCGTCAGAGCTGATCTCACTAAGTTTGACCTTATTAGCATCTGAGTAACCGTGGTTTAACTCGAAAGATAGGTTGTTTTGCCAGTCCCAGAGTGTTGTTATCTGCCCAATTTGAACAACAGCCAAATTGCCATCGCCGCTGAAGCTAATTCGGCTAAGATAGCGGCGGGCCGACTGGCCGATGGTCAAAGAAGCCAGTTGCTGGTTGGAGAATAAATCCCATATATCGACGCTATCACTGAATACAATAGAAACAGCCCCTAGGAGCTGACCGCTCTCTTTCCAAACGGCGCTTCTTTGTCTTTGAGTATCCTCAATCTTTTGCTCTTGCATGTTTTTTAAATTCAGCAAATGTACCGTACTTTTTTGGTTATCGCCATCACCCAACGCTTCAAAAATTGCTAGCTCCTCACCGTCCGGACTAAAGCTCAGGCTTCCTACCGATTCATATTCATCTGGCAGCGGCGATACCTCGCCAGAGCGCAGATCCAAAAAGTGAACAGTGCTACGGCTACTGCCGGGAACGGGCTCAGTGATGGCTAGCTGCTTGCCCTGCGGATGAAAGAGTAGCTGACTATCTTCATTGAACTCTAACTTTGAAAAATGCTGTAAGGACTGTTGAGGCGATGAGACGCTTCGCAGATGAATCGTACCCGACTCTAGCGTCGCGATTTGCTTACTATCAGGACTAAAGCTAATAGCTTGGACAGGATTTGGCAGTTTTTGATTGGGCTTTTGATGAGGCGTTAGCTGTTGTGCGTTCACTTGCGCCTCCATATTCCACAGGCGGATAGTGCTGTCACTGCCAGTTGTCAACAGCTGTTTACCATCATCACTAAAACTTAAGCTAGAAACTAACCCTCGATGACCTTTTAACTCTGTCGGTGGTCCCCCCCACGAATAGAACAGTTGAATAGTTCCATCATCTTGGGCAACTGCCATTCGAGACTCATCAGGCGCATAGGCAACGACAGAAATTGCTCCTAGCACTGTGGGCGTCTCACTTCCCGTTCTCCAGAGTTCGCGAGAGGCACCCATTGATCTCCCACCGCCATAGGTCATGACCAAACTGTTCCCCTTAGGACTAATCGCAACGCTATGAACAGGTGGAAAATCAACAGGAAGTTTTCTCAAAAGCTTCCATGATGAACCACTTTGTTCCCACAGTGACAGCTCTGGCTCTTTAGCGTCCTCGCCCCCAGTCGCCATCAATTGATATCCATCAGGTTTGAACGCAAACCCTGAAATAGCGCCCTGAAATGTTGTTGGTGAGCTTATTTGGCCATTTTCCCAAACCCATTTAGAAATAGAAGATTTTTCATTTTGAGTGCTTTTGATAAAAACGAGTGATTGACTATCAGGACTAAACTCAAACTGAGAAGTGGTGATTGGCTGGCGGTAGAACTGCTGATTTTCCGTATCCCATACGTAAAGCTCACCAGCATCAGGCTCACTCGGGTTCCAGCCTGCGGCCCAGGCAATTTTTTGACCATCGGGGCTAAACCTGGCTTCTGTGAGTAGCTCAATGCCTTTGGGCAGATCCTCACACTGCAAATCACCCTCTAAATCGCTCTCTAAGTCTCGCAGGCAAATAGCCTGTCCGTTCCGCTGAGCGACTAACGCCAGCTTACGCCCTTGGCCCATAAAGGTTGCCCTCACAACTTCATCAGGAGATATCTGCCAGCGCGCTTGCTCTTGATTGAGATAAACAGCATTGCGTAAGGTCGCTAACACCTCCGCCTGTAGTGCCTTTTCAGGTGACCGTACCTGCAACAGCCAGTTTTCTGTAGCTTTTGCTGCCTGCAAGCTTTGCACAACATTGTCCAGCGTTAGCTCATTTGACTGCAGGCCCGTCTGAGCCGCCTGCCTAGAAGAGTCTGCCTGAGCGATCACAGTCTTACGCTGCTCGCTTAAAGCCCAAAGCGTGAACAAGCTAAGCCCAGCAATAACGCTCAGGGCAATGCCCCAATACACACGAGTATTAAAACTTTTGCGGCGGATGCTCTGGGCTACAAATTCTGTTTCTAGCTTGTTTAGCCAGCTGCTGTCGGCGGTGAGTTCCTGCTTTAACAAATCCAGTCGAGGGTTTGCATTCCACAGGAATCTTGCTTTTTTTTGAACCTGCCACTCTTCAGCCGCCGGGGTCAGTCGCCGCTGCAAAATCAAGCTTTCTTCGGCTTCCCTTTGCCAGGTAACCAGCTTCCCCCAGCCGCTAGCCAAGGCATCATGAGCGGGTTCTATGTAGGGTCTACCTTCCGCATCTTGCCCTTCCACCAACAGCCGCGCCTGACTAAAGCGCTGAACCACCGCTTTCACCAAATCATTCTTTGCTACGGGATATTCTAACTCTGACAAAGGCACCCGCCGTCGGGCTAGCTCACCGCCACCGATTGCCACCATTCTTAACATCACCTGACGAATCATTGGGCCATAGGCTGGATTCTCTTGCACAAGTGCCTGAAATTCTTCATCGGCCCTCTGCGTCAATGATTGAATAACGCCCCCCAACGCTTGATAATCTGCCTGAGTCAAGGCTCGATCAATAATATTGCCGCTGAGTTTTGCCTGCTGCTGTCGCTTCAGATATTTAAGATACAGCTCGCTTAAGGCAAACGACAATAGGGGTAATGCCCCTGGCATGTCTGCCACTTCGTCAATGAGCTGTTCAACCAAATCATGCGGTTGAAAATGAATCACGAGCGCTTCTGCGGGTTTCTCAATTGCTTCGCGCAGCTCGCCGCGCGTCATCGCAGGGACAACAAATCTGCCGCGCTGCCAACGCTTTTTAAGGGCGGTATGTCCTAATTTTCCGAGCGCTTTAGGCGCAGAATCTATGCCGGCATCTCTCACTTGAGACTCAAAGTCAGAACGCAGGCTCAGCACTATTCGCAATGTATGCCGATGAGTATCAACCGCTGTTAAGATCTGTTGAAAAAAGTTCTGGCGATCGCTCTCATCTGAGCAGAGCGTAATCAACTCTTCGCTTTGGTCAATAACTATTAGCAGCCGAGCCTGCGGATGGTTTTGAGTCCAAGCGGTGACGCTGTGAGTGAGCGTCTTTTGTGAATTTTGTCTATCAACCGTCGGCAGATGGACTTTGGCAAGCGCCTCGTTTAACGCTTGAAAGGGCGATTCACCCGGACGGATGGGCGGTAGAACATACCACTGTTTATCCTCGTCTTTCTGTCTCATGAGGTCGGGAATTAATCCGGCTTTAATCAGGCTAGACTTTCCTGAGCCTGACGCTCCCAGCACTACGGTTAGAGGATTCTTTTCTACAAAACCCTTCAGCGCCGTTTTGAGCGAATCTCTGCCAAAAAATAGCCTGCTGTGCTTTTCTTCAAAAGGTTGCAGCCCTCGATAGGGATTTTTTGATTCGTCTAGAGGCGGGGCTGGCGGTAGATTTAGCGAGTGCCCTGGGGTAAAGAAAATGTATTCTCCTTTATCGTGCTTTTTGAGCTGATGAATGCCAGGGGTTTGGCGGATGGCGTGGGTTTCTGTGGTGGTTTCAACACAATCGCGCAAGTACACATACAGCTCGGAAGCTGTGATCACACCATCTCCAGCGGGTTTGCTCTTTTCTGCTGGGGGAGAGGTATCTGCTTTGCCTTGCAGCGCACCTATTAGCGCTGCCGCAAAAGGAGAATGTTGACCCACCTGGCCGCGATGCTGTACGCGCAGGCTGTCTAATGCCTTTTGGTCATGCGCTGCCGAGGTGATAATTTGCCAAGCCGGGTCTTGAATGAAGCGATCAAAGCGTTCTTTGTGAAGAATGCCAGACTCAGCCATGCCAATATCTCGGATGCTTGACCAGCGAAAGCTGCCTGCAAAGCAACAGTCTAAGATGCCTAAAAAGTGGCGGCAGGGAAGCTGATGCAGCGCGTCGTGTACCTTCGTCATGGGTATGTAGGTGTCTACATCGTCTAATTTGGCATCTTGCGGAATGAGGTAGCCCTTTGGCCCATCTTCTGGCCCATCTTCGCTATTGCGGGCAATACCGTGCCCTGCAAAGTAAAATAGCAGGCAGTCATCTTTAGAAACGAGCTGAGGTAGCTCGTGCGTTAGCATGTGTTCTAGGGCACTTTGCGTAGCCCCCTTATCAATAAAAGAAAGGACTTCGTAATCGTGCTGCGATCGCAATAGTTCGGCGATCGCCTGAGCATCGCTAACAGGCGTCTTTAAAGGAGATATTCCTTTTTCATAGCTATCGATAGCCACGACGATAGCAAGGCAGCGTTTAAATTTCATAGTGTAGCACCCATTTAAGAGAAGATTGTCGCAGGCGAAGCAGTGCGGAGGTATCTCCTTGCTAACTGCCTTTTAATAGGCGATCGCGCCTTTAACCTATGCACTTTTCAGAGCTTTTGAGGCGGCGATCAATCCACATAAAAGATAAAAGGCTAATACAGCAAGCAGTCGCACCTTCTAATAAAAAAAGTGCATAAGTGTCCTTTCTCTATTCCTACTTACGAGCAGGAAGTTAAGAGGACAAAGGTAAACAAATCATCCTTTTTTGAAAACTTCTCATTTTCAAACAAACGAAAGCAACTTTATTAGAGGCTAAGCATCATGTTTATTCAGCCATTCGTATTTGCCGCTACTTTAGCTATCAACATTTTCCCTCCGTTCTATCAAGACTGTACGATCTGTCGGCCAGAAACCATCTACATGCCCAAAGTACCCACCCCCGAAATCACCCTATTGCCTAAACCCGTTTCCGCCCATTCACTAACGCTACATCAAAATCTTGCCAAAGCAGCTCAAACTCAAAAGTCTAGCGTGTTTAGAGATTTAACACCTACCAAACCCGTAAACCTTCCTAAAGGTCAAAAGCCGCGTATCACCGCGTATCACCGCGTATAGAAGTGCTGAAAGTCAATTAGCTGTACGCTGTAGCTTGTATCATAGCTTGTAGCACCTGTATTGAGAAAACGCCCGTAAAAAGTCCCCCAAAGTAAAAGGAAAAGAACAATGCCTGCAAAACTGGTAGCAATTGGTGACAGCGTAACCGAAGGGTTTTTGAACGGCAGCATTTCTAAAACCCATCTTTCCTATCCCGCTCTGATTGCTGAATGCTTAGGAGATAGTAACTTTGCCCTACCGGATTTCTCGGGTGCGGGCGGACTTCCGCTTAATTTTGAAGCGCTGTTACACCATTTAGATGAGCATACAGCGCTTAATTTTGGCAATCAAGAGGAAGCTATTCAACAGTTTTTAGATACTGTTGAAGACTATTGGGAGCGAGGCGAAGGCACTGAACCAGCCACTACTGGCCCGCTGCACCGTAACCTGGCAGTTTGGGGCTTTCAGCTTCCAGATTGCGATATGCTCACAGATCAATTTTGCCGACAGGTTATCCCACCTGCTACCGATCATCCGATTGATCAACAGCCAGAATTCGCGCTGTATCGAACGGTTAGGCGGACGCTAAACCCCAGCCAATCTGCTCAATATGAATCGCTAACACAGCTCGACGTGGCCCAAAAAATTGCGGAACGCGAAGGCGGCATCGACAATCTTATATTTTGGCTGGGGAGCAATCACTGCTTAGATACGGTAGTGAAGCTCAATGTGGAATGGTCAACCGAAGAAACGCTAGCGCAGCCGCTTCATTTACGAACGGCGAATCTGTGGCGACCCGAACACTTCGAGCAGGCATTTTGCCGCGTTGCCGACAAGCTAAGCGCTTTAGATGCCAACAACATTTTTATCGGCAATGTTCCTCATATCACCATTCCTCCCGTGAGTCGCGGCATCACACCGGGGGCGGCTCCGGGCATGGGGCAAGATGCCGATGGCTACTATGAATACTATACTCACTTTTGGATTTGGGACAGCGAGTTTGATCCTAATCAGCATCCGCATTTGGCGCGATCGCAAATCCGCGAAATAGATGCCACTATCGACGAATACAATCAAATTATTCAAACCGAGGCCGCTGTTCGGGGCTGGCATTTAGTCAACACCTCTAACCTGCTAGATAGGCTGGCCTTTCGCCGTCAGCAGGGACATCCTCGCTACCCTTTTCCAGCAGCGCTGGTGGCCGCTTTGCGCAATCATCCTAAAACCCAGCATCGAGTAACAGCAGAAGGCACCGTTCGACTAGATACTCGCTATTTTCGGCTTAATTCAGAGGCCAATGATTTAAGGGACGATGCGCCCAACGAAAACAACAGAGATAATCTATCGGGTGGTTTGTTTAGTTTAGATGGCGTTCATCCGACCAC
>JBARVS010000301.1:0-2226 GCA_049646385.1 Phormidesmis sp.
GACTAAATCTACTCAACAACAGACTAATATAAATTGCTGTAACCCATCCTTCTATTCACAACTATTTCTTGTTGGAATTATCTATATGAAATCTGTGTGAAACAGCGCTAGCTATCCTCACTCATACAACATCTATCCTTGTCTTGATGGACAGCTTTGCCAGCGGTATTCTCTTCTTGCTGCCGAGCTTTCTGGCTAGCTCTCTGGCTAGCTCTTTGGGCCACCACTTCAGCCAAACTAGGCCGCCCTGTCATTGCCAAACGCCTGTCAGCCCACAGATCGTAAATTTTGTTTACCAAAGGGCCGATAATAGGCCATTTAGTAGGTGCATACATCCAACCGATGCCAAGAGCGTCATACACCTCCTGAAAGACAGCCACGTTTTTTACAATGGTGCCGTCAGCTCGCACCGCGTGAATGCGTCCCATCGCGGTTTCAAAATCTATGCCGCTATTTTCAGCCGGGTCGTAGTCAATTGCGGCAATATCTGTAAACTTGACCCGCCCGCGTCCGGCGTCTTTTTTCTGCAAAAAGCTCACCTCGCGCAGGCACAGCGGACAGTCGCCATCATAAAGCAGATTAATTTTCCACTTATGCGCAGCGGGCTTGGGGGTAGATGCGGCTCGGGCGTCTGTAAGCGTCATTGACTATAAGCAAATAAGATGACTCCCTTATTTTAGAATGGTTGAAGCGAATAGGTGTTTTGAGACAGTATCTTCTGTGGGCTGAATGAACTGAGCCATTGCAGCCCACCTTTGAAAAACTGACCCGCGAGAAAAATCTACAGACTGTTAGCTATATTCAGTTTGCTTGCGCTTGCGCCACGCAGCAATGCCCATACCGAGCAGGCTAGGGAGTATGGCCGCAGGTGTCGGTACAGGCGTCGCGTTGCGGGCTATACCGTATGAAACATTATCTATGGAAAATCTGTCATTTGGGTCACTGTTGATAGAAGTGCGAATGTTAAAAGTGTTGAAAGATGAAGTAGTCGTGAAGCCGAAGAATCAGCCGTCTATGAGCTTATCCCCATTGCCCGCACTGTTTCCTGTGCCTCGATTAGGAATTAATAGAGAAGAACCATCGTCGAATTCAAATCGGGTACCTTGCGCAGTGTTCGCGATCTCCCCGAAGTCTGCTCCAAAAGCTGTGATTGCAGAGTTGAAACCTATACTCGGCCCGCTGTTAAGTTTTGCATATAGCGAAGCATAGGACGTATTATTGATATTAAGTTCAGCCGGCGCAAAGGGAGATGCATCAATTTTTGAGTGAAGGCTATTACCACTGGTGTCTGTTAGCGTTAAATCGCCGACCGTCAATGACTTGTTTCTAAAGCCGGTGTCTTGCGTGTAGCTATTGAAGTTTTGAGTAGAGAGTTTCCCTACCTTGATCGCAGCTTCAAAGTCGCTGCGGTTTGTATAGGTCGTAAAAGTGAGCGCCTCTGCGCGAGACTGCATGGCTAGGGCCATAACAGTTGCTGATAGGGAGAGCCAGAATATTTTTTGAGTCATTGCCTGCTGTTGTAGTTGTTAAAGGCTTAATCTTTAGTTAAAGGTTAGATGCGGGTTAGTTGCGAAGAGCGCAACTAATAGTTAGTGTACTAACTGAGTTAGGATACCCTTCGTGTGGGCTGCTATATCAGGTCACAGCAAAATACCTTGTTGTACCTGGAAAGAGAGACTACAAGCTTGGGCGATCTAGCGGGTGCATATATCTAGCCGAGGCCAATAGCGTCATGCACTTCTTGAAAGATTGCCACGTTTTTTTTAGCGTCATTGATGATGAGCGAGTAGGGTTGACTCCTCTATTAAAGACTACCTACAGGCTGCCCTCTATAGCAGCTTGCTTACGCTTGCGCCATGCTGCAACACCCATACCGAGCAAACTAGGAAGTATGGCAGCAGGAGTGGGCACAGGCGTCGCCGCATCATATGAAAGATTATCCATGGAAAACCTATTACTGCTATTAACAGTGCGAATTTTGAAACTGTCAAAAGCTGAATCGGCAGTGAAGCCAAAGAATCCGCCGTCTGTGAGTAAACTCCCATCGCCAGCACTGTTTCCCGAACCTCGATTAGGAATTGATAGAACAGAACCGTCTCCAAATTCAAACCTTGCGCCCTGTGTACTATTTGAGATTCTCGCAAAGTCTGCTCCAAAAGCTGTAATTGCAGAATTAAAACCTATAATCGGCCCATTAGTCTGTGTTGCAAGCAGCGAAACATAGGG
>JBARVS010000302.1:0-19109 GCA_049646385.1 Phormidesmis sp.
GCGATGTGCTAGGTGAGGACGAGGCGATCGCCCTTACTAACGCTGCTATAGCGACACAGCGCTCTATAAGTGAAGCCGCAAGTGAAGCCGCAAGTGAAGCCGAACCTCAGCTTGCGGTAGGCTAAGAAAATATAATAAGTTCGTAAGTTAAGCACTTGTGAGATTTTTAACATGCCGATATCGACTACTGCACCGCCAAAGCCTTCTGTTTCTGACTCATCTGTTTCTGACTCAGTGGGCTCAGGTCAGCTGCTCAACCTAGCCGTTTTGGGCGCTGGGGCCTGGGGCTCTGCGCTGTCTCAGCTAGCGGATTATAACGGCCACACCATAGAGATTTGGTCGCGCCGGAGTGGTCGCGACTTGGGTGAGGCGATCGCCGGAGCTGACGTGATTTTATCGGCAATTTCAATGAAAGGCGTAGCGGCCCTAGCCCAGCGGCTGAAGGCGCTGCAAATTCCTGAGGGAGTAATTTTATTAACGGCGACTAAGGGGCTAGATCCAGAGACGACCAAGACGCCCTCACAGATTTTTCAGTCTACGTTTCCTAACAACCCGGTGGCGGTGCTCTCAGGGCCCAACCTCTCTAAAGAAATCGATCAGGGCTTACCTGCGGCGACGGTGATTGCCAGCGGGGATTTGGCGGCGGCTGAGAAAGTTCAAGCGCTGTTTTCTTCAGATCAGTTTCGGGTGTACACCTGCCCCGATCCGCTGGGCGCTGAGCTAGGCGGTACGCTAAAAAACGTCATGGCGATCGCAGTCGGCGTTTGCGATGGCTTAAACTTGGGCACGAATGCCAAATGCGCCCTCATGACCCGAGCCTTGCCCGAAATCATCCGCATTGGTATGCATTTGGGCGCGGCAGAAGTTGAGACGTTCTATGGGCTAAGCGGCCTGGGCGATATGCTGGCCACCTGTAGCAGTAGCTTAAGCCGTAACTACCGGGTGGGTTACGGGCTAGCGCAGGGCAAAACGCTAGAGCAGATTTTGCAGGAGCTAGGCGGTACGGCTGAAGGGGTCAATACGGCGGATGTACTGATTGCGATCGCTAATCGTGAAGGCATCCCGGTGCCTATTTCCAGGCAGGTAGATCGGCTGCTAAAGGGTCGCATTACCCCACAGGAGGCGCTAGAAGCCCTGATGGAACGCGATTTGAAGCCCGAAGCCTGTGATTTATAGCTGGATATTGTCTGAAAGCTCAGGAATGGTGAGCTTTTGCAAAGGACTACTAGGTTCGCTTGGCGGCGGCGATAGGCTCGGCTCGGCTGCTGTGGGCGGCGGTGACTTGAGCTGCTGAAGGGCTGCTTTGAACCGCTCAAAAAAGTTGGCTCGCGGTTCTGCTGGTGAGCTTTTCTTGGCTCTGATGGGGTCGGTAGGCGATCGCTGTTCTATTGCCGCCTTTAAATCTTCCACCGATTCCTTAAAATCTGCCGTCTTATCCTCTAGCAGGCTGTTAGCAGATTCTTCAAGATTATCTATGGTCTCTTCTAACCGATCTTCTGTCGATTCTTTAATATCTTCTAGATCGTCCGTAACTTCTTCAAGCGCGTTTTCTACTGACTCTTCCACAGTTTTTGGAGATTGTTCAAAAGGACTGATTTCCTCTGCTTTTTCTATCTTCTCTAAAGCCTCAATCGCCGACTCTTCAGCCTTTAGATCTTTGGCTAGCTCCTCAGCTTCTAGTCTTTCATCTTCCAATCTCTCGGCTGCAAATTTACTGAAGCTTTCTGAGTCATCATTTTCACCGCTGAGAGACGGCGCTGTTGTCCCATCAGCACGATTAGCTGGGCCATCAGATTGTTCCTTTTCTAATGAGTCAAAAACATCGCCATTCTCCAATGATGGAGTACCGATCTGCTCTTCATCATAAATACTTTCTTTTTCATCTGTTTTTTCATTCACCGTCGGCTCGTTTGTGTCAACTGATTGACTTTCACCTGCGTTGGGTTCTGCCATGGTAGGAAGATTTTCCTCAATCGTTTCTGCTGGCAATTCCACAGCGGGTTCTACAGGCGGCTCATAGTTAGGGTCTACAATTTTTCCAGCCTCTGCCAAGGGCAGTTCTCCTCGCACTAGCTTCGCTAAAGTATCTCGTTGTTCAGGGTCGTAATTAACTAGACGAACGGTGCTATTAAACGCATTGTTAATCGGGTTGGCCTGCTCGTCTATCAAGGTACTTTGCACCCAGTTTTGTCCCGGCTTAAAGCCTTTGAGGTAGATAGGCTGCCATTGATCAAATACAAAGCTTTGACCGTTGACATCGCAGCGGACTTTCCAGTCTGTAACATCAGGACTTTCTGCGGCGATTAGGTGCAGCGGAGCGTTGTTTAAATAAAAATCGAGCAAGATTGGCTGCGCGCCATAGGTGCCCTGCGGTTCGCTATAAATTAGCTGTGGCTTATTAGGATCGGGCGCATTTTCATCGGTTTGAGCGAAAACGTGAAAGATTGTTTGAGTATAGGCAGCTTCGTTTTTGAAACTTTCGCCCCAAGGCTTTACGGCGAATACTCGCAGCGTATGGCTACCGGGCGTCAGATCCAAAAATTCAATGGGCGCTTCTAAATCGTAAATGGATTGGGCTGGCTGGTTATCGAGGCTCACTTGCAGATGCGGGCCCAGCTCTAGTTTTTCATCCTTATATATAGATAAATCGCGCAGGCTGATTTTGATGGCGAGCGTGGTGGTCTCTATGACTTGGTTGGGTTTGGGGTAGGCGATCGCCACCTGTGGCTGAGCATCTCTAAACAGATCGTTCAGGTCTGAAAAAATAGCGGGTGGGGCAACTTCACTCAAGCTACCGTTTAATCTTCTGACCTCATCATTATCAGGAATATCAGGCAGCTTTAGCACTCGCACCGACTGCGCCCGGTTCACGCAGCCCAACAGCGTCAGGCTGATAAAAGAGCCTATTAAAAGGCGAAAAGCCGTGCGCCAAAACCCTAGCCTTCTGCTAGGCAGTGAAAACATCTGCAACACCTGCTGCAGCCACATTTTTGAGTGCCTTTTCATGTTTTTTACGCCAGTCATGACCTTTTCCAAGTGCTTACCACGTCTACGCCATGTCGATCATATGGGACGGCTGGCCACGAATGGTCTTTTGCTTAACGTCCGTATGCAATTTTGATTCAGACAAAAGGACGAATTTGAGCAGGTGATTCCTAAACTCATTCTTTCTAAAAGGCTATTTATTTATTAAAAGTTAAACAAGAGACATATAACTTCACAAGAACCGAAGATTTCTTGCTGTTTTATCTATAGATAGGATTAAATCTGGCCCGTTTTTAAGGTCATTTCGGCAAAAAACAACGCCTTTTCAGCAAGCGGGAATATTTATGTCGTTTTGTTAAAATGACGGCCAAATTTCTTCAATAATATGTATTGAATTTTGCCTTGCTAAGGGTGAAAACCTTTTGCAATCGGCATTTTCGCTGGTTGAAGCTTTGTTAACTTGACGTCAGCCCTGGCCAAAAGCGTGACTATAATACGTGAGAACATTCCTTTACTCTGCTTGAGTTTAGGCCGATGAAGCCACGGGTTAGATAGCTAACTTGTTTGCTTCATGCACAAGCGGTCTCAAAAGAGATCCGGTCTGGCAGCCTCTTTAGTGATAACAGATCTCACGCTCGCCTTCGGGCTGGATCACCCAACGCTTTGGCTCAAGTATTAGTAAAGGCCCCGTTCTTTCTCTGTCTAGAGAGGAGAGTCTCCATGACAACTACCCCGCGCGAGCGGGAGGCCACCAAAGCCAAGGTAGTGGTTGATAAGAACCCGACCCCCACTTCTTTCGAAAAGTGGGCCAAGCCAGGTCATTTTGACCGGACACTGGCTCGGGGACCCAAAACTACCACTTGGATTTGGAACCTTCACGCTGACGCTCACGACTTCGACAGTCACACCAGTGACCTAGAAGATATTTCACGCAAAATCTTTAGTGCTCACTTTGGCCACTTGGCTGTTGTGTTCATTTGGCTGAGCGGCATGTACTTCCATGGCGCTCGTTTTTCAAACTACGAAGGCTGGATGGCTAACCCGCTTGGTGTTAAGCCGAGTGCTCAAGCTGTTTGGCCCGTCTTCGGTCAGGAAATTCTGAACGCAGACGTCGGTGGTGGCTTCCACGGTATTCAAATCACATCCGGCCTGTTCCAGCTGTGGCGTGCCTCCGGTATCACTAGCTCAAACCAGCTATATGCCACTGCCATTGGTGGCTTGGTGATGGCTGCTTTGATGCTGTTTGCTGGCTGGTTCCACTATCACAAGGCTGCTCCCAAGCTGGAGTGGTTCCAAAACGTAGAGTCCATGCTGAATCACCACCTAGCAGGTTTGCTGGGTCTTGGTTCTTTGGGTTGGGCGGGCCACCAAATTCACGTTTCTTTGCCCATTAACAAACTATTGGATGCAGGCGTTGCCCCTCAGGATATTCCTCTGCCCCATGAGTTCATTTTGGACAAGGCGCTGATGGCTGAGCTGTATCCCAGCTTTGCTCAAGGTCTAAAGCCTTTCTTCACGCTAAACTGGGCGGCCTACTCGGACTTTCTCACCTTTAAAGGCGGGTTGAATCCGGTGACGGGCGGCCTATGGCTGTCTGATTCGGCTCATCATCACCTAGCGATCGCGGTTATGTTCTTGGTTGCGGGCCATATGTACCGCACCAACTGGGGCATCGGCCACAACATCAAGCAAATTTTGGACAACCACAAAGGCGATCCACTTTTGTTTGGCGGTGAAGGTCACGTTGGTCTATACGACTTCTTGACAACTTCGTGGCACGCTCAGCTAGCGATTAACCTTGCTTTGCTTGGCTCACTGACGATCATTGTGGCGCAGCATATGTATGCGATGCCACCTTACCCCTATCTGGCGACTGACTATGCGACCCAACTGTCGCTGTTCACTCACCACATGTGGATTGGTGGATTCATTATTGTGGGTGCGGGTGCGCACGGGGCGATCGCGTTGATTCGCGACTACGACCCGGCTAAGCATGTCAACAACGTGCTCGACCGTACGCTCAGAGTGCGTGATGCAATCATCTCTCACCTCAACTGGGTTTGTATTTTCCTGGGCTTTCATAGCTTTGGTCTCTACATCCACAACGACACCATGCAGGCATTGGGTCGCCCTCAAGACATGTTCTCTGACTCGGCGATTCAGCTTCAGCCCATCTTTGCGCAGTGGATTCAAGGCATTCACACCGCAGCAGTTTCAGCGTCAGGCACTGCGCCCAACGCCCTAGCTCCTGCAAGCTATGCATTCGGCGGCGACATCGTTGCCGTTGGTGGCAAAGTTGCCATGATGCCTATTTCTCTAGGCACAGCTGACTTCATGGTTCACCACATCCATGCGTTCACAATTCACGTGACCGTGCTCATCCTGCTTAAGGGCGTGCTGTATGCCCGTAGTTCTCGCCTTATCCCTGATAAAGCAGATCTCGGCTTCCGCTTCCCTTGCGACGGCCCCGGTCGTGGCGGCACCTGCCAGGTATCAGCTTGGGATCACGTATTTCTAGGTCTATTCTGGATGTACAACAGCATCTCGATTGTGATTTTCCACTTCAGCTGGAAGATGCAGTCAGATGTGTGGGGCGCAGTGTCCGATGACGGCACGGTTTCTCATATCACGGGCGGCAACTTTGCCGCAAGTGCAATCACCATCAACGGTTGGCTGCGCGACTTCCTGTGGGCGCAAGCTTCGCAGGTGATCAATACCTACGGTTCGGCTTTGTCGGCTTACGGTCTATTGTTCTTAGGTGCCCACTTTGTTTGGGCCTTCAGCCTAATGTTCCTCTTCAGTGGCCGTGGCTACTGGCAGGAGCTAATTGAGTCTATTGTGTGGGCTCACAACAAGCTGAAAGTAGCTCCGGCTATTCAGCCTCGCGCACTGAGCATTACTCAGGGCCGTGCTGTTGGCGTAGCTCATTACCTCTTAGGCGGAATTGCCACCACATGGGCGTTCTTCCTGGCTCGAATAATATCAGTAGGTTAAGGAGAGCGGAGGACTTATAAAACGTATGGCAACTAAATTCCCAAAATTTAGCCAAGCTCTGGCACAAGACCCGACAACTCGTCGGATCTGGTACGGGATTGCCACGGCTCACGATTTTGAAACCCATGACGGGATGACAGAAGAGAATCTTTACCAAAAGATTTTTGCTTCTCACTTCGGTCACTTGGCGATCATCTTCCTGTGGACTTCTGGTAACCTGTTCCACGTTGCTTGGCACGGCAACTTCCCACAGTGGACGCAAGATCCACTTAATGTAAAACCGATTGCTCACGCGATTTGGGATCCTCACTTTGGTCAGCCTGCGGTGGATCCATTCACCCAAGCTGGCGCTAGCAGCCCGGTCAACATCGCTTATTCAGGCGTGTATCACTGGTGGTACACCATTGGTATGCGCACCAATGGCGATTTGTACGCGGGTGCGGTTGGTCTCCTAGCCTTTGCAGCAGTGATGCTGTTTGCAGGCTGGCTGCACCTTCAGCCCAAGTTCCGGCCTAGCTTGTCCTGGTTTAAGAACGCTGAATCTCGCCTTAACCACCATTTGGCTGGTCTGTTTGGCGTCAGCTCCTTGGCTTGGACAGGTCACCTAGTTCACGTTGCAATTCCCGAATCTCGCGGTCAACATGTCGGCTGGAACAACTTCCTGTCGGTTAAGCCACACCCTGAGGGTCTCAAGCCGTTCTTTACCGGTAACTGGGGCGCTTATGCTCAAAACCCGGACACGGCAAACCATATCTTTGGTACCTCTACGGGTTCAGGCGATGCGATTTTGACTTTCTTGGGTGGCTTCCACCCTCAAACAGAGTCGCTGTGGCTGACGGATATGGCGCATCACCATTTGGCGATCGCGGTTCTCTTTATCGTTGCAGGCCACATGTACCGGACTAATTTCGGTATTGGTCACAGCATTAAAGAGATTCTGGCGACTCACCGTCCCCCTGAGGGCACTCCCTTCGGCGGCGCGCTGGGCGCTGGTCATAAGGGTCTATATGACACGCTGAACAATTCGCTGCACTTCCAGCTCGCTTTGGCACTGGCTTCTTTGGGCGTAATTACGTCTCTGGTTGCTCAGCATATGTACGCGCTCCCTCCTTATGCATTTATCGCTAAGGACTTCACCACTACGGCTGCGCTGTACACCCATCACCAGTACATTGCTGGGTTCATTATGGTGGGAGCCTTTGCTCACGGTGCAATCTTCTTGATCCGGGATTACGATCCTGCGGCGAATGAGAACAACGTGCTGGCCCGTGTGCTCGACCACAAAGAGGCGATCATTTCGCACCTTAGCTGGGTTTCTCTGTTCCTTGGTTTCCACACCCTGGGTATTTACGTTCACAACGATGTGGTCGTTGCCTTTGGTACGCCTGAGAAGCAAATCCTAGTTGAGCCAGTGTTTGCACAGTTTGTGCAGGCCGCTTCTGGTAAAGCACTCTACGGCTTTGATACGCTGCTTTCTAACCCTGATAGTATTGCAACTACAGCTTGGCCCAACCATGCTGCGGTCTGGCTACCGGGTTGGTTTGACGCGATTAACAGCGGCAGCAACTCCTTGTTCTTGGCAATTGGGCCAGGTGACTTCCTGGTTCACCACGCTATTGCCCTCGGTCTTCACACCACCACTTTGATCTTGGTCAAAGGCGCGTTGGATGGCCGTGGTTCTAAGCTCATGCCCGACAAAAAGGACTTCGGCTTTGCGTTCCCTTGCGACGGCCCTGGTCGTGGTGGTACTTGCGATATCTCTGCATGGGATTCGTTCTACCTAGCAATGTTCTGGATGCTGAACACCATTGGTTGGGTGACCTTCTACTGGCATTGGAAGCATCTGTCTATCTGGAGCGGCAACGTTGCTCAGTTTAATGAGAACTCGAACTATCTCATGGGCTGGCTGCGTGACTATCTCTGGCTGAACTCTTCTCAGCTAATCAACGGCTACAACCCCTACGGGATGAATAATCTGGCGGTTTGGGCTTGGATGTTCCTCTTTGGACACCTGGTTTGGGCGACTGGATTTATGTTCCTCATCTCCTGGCGTGGTTACTGGCAAGAACTCATTGAGACCCTAGTATGGGCTCATGAGCGCACGCCTTTAGCTAACTTGGTTCGCTGGAAGGACAAGCCAGTTGCAATGTCGATTGTTCAAGGTCGTTTGATCGGTCTGGCTCACTTTACGGTGGGGTATGTCCTAACTTACGCAGCCTTCCTGATTGCTTCAACCTCTAGTCGATTCGGCTAGCTAGGTTGAGCCATTAGGTGAGCAATTGAATAGATAAGATGAGGCCCTTCAGCTCTGCTGGGGGGCTTTGTCTTGGATTTTGTGGCAAAATTGCGGACTACGGACTCAGAAAAAAGATGGCTACAGCGCTAATGGTATAGTTTGCTATTATTTTGGCTGTCACTCTAGGCGGAGAAACTATGATCATTAGTCGGCGGCGGGCTGCGCAGTTCACGCCAGATAAATACCTTGAGCTTGAGCGCAGCAGCAAGTTTAAGCATGAGTATATTCAAGGGCACGTCGTGGCAATGGCAGGGGCGACCAGAGCGCATGAGGTAATTGCTGATAACCTGACGGCGCTGTTTGTGAATCACTTTCGCGGGACGGGCTGTATCTCGCACTCTAGTGGCATAAAGATTTACATGCCAGAGCTAGGCGTGTTTTACTATCCCGATCAGTCAGTCACCTGTGATGAAGCCGAGGGCAGCGGCGATCAAGACTTTATTTTGTACCCCAAGCTCATTGTTGAAGTGCTTTCTAAAACGAGCGCAGCGTTTGACCGAGGCGATAAGTTTGCGGACTATCAAACAATTCCCTCGTTGGAAGAGTACGTATTAGTGCACCAGCAGCAGATGGTGGTAGAGCGCTTTTCTCGTGATGCTGATAAAGATCTGTGGCTTCCTCATATCTATCGGGCAAAAGATAAAATTAGGCTTAAAAGCGTTGGCTTTACCTGCCCGATTGAGATTTTGTATGAGAATGTCGAAATTCTTTGATGAACTGCGGACTTGACCCAAAGGCCCATCGACTATTTTAGAGAATGGTTGGCGGTGATATCACTTCTCTATTTTGTAGCCAAATTCAGAGAGTCGGCCCGGTGACTGCCGCCAGCGCTCCTGCACCCGAACAAATATTTCTAAATAGACCTGACCAGCCACTAGCTTTTGCATTTGCTCGCGGGCTGCTGTGCTAATGGCCTTCATCATTAGGCCACCTTTGCCGATGAGAATACCTTTTTGTGATTTGCGCTCTACGTTAACGGTGGCGAGAATGCGGGTAATTTTCTCGTCTTCTTCTACTTTGTCGATGGCGATCGCCACTGAATGCGGGACTTCTTCTCGCGTATGCAGCAGCACCTGCTCGCGAATGAGTTCACCCATAATGAAGCGCTCAGGCTGATCGGTCACCAAATCGGGCGGATAGTAATAAGGCCCAGTTTCTAGCTTAGAAACTAGCGTTGCTTGTAAAGTCTCTAACCCTTCGCCCGTCAGCGCAGAAAACTTCACCACATCCCAGCCGTGCGCTTGGGCTAGGGCTTCATAGCTGGTTTTCACTTCAGCCGCCTTACGACCACTTGCACTAATTTGGTCAATCTTGTTAATTCCTAAAACGACGGGACGGCTGCTGTTAGCGACCAGATTAGCCACGAACAAATCGCCTTTGCCTGCTGCCGAGGTTGCTTCAACTACAAACAAAACGACATCAACAGAATTAACGGCAATGCGAGCGTTTTGCACCAGCACTTTGCCCAGCTCATGATGAGGCTTATGAATACCGGGCGTATCTACAAAAACAATCTGCGCTTGAGGCGTGGTTAAAATTCCCTGAAGTCGATTGCGCGTGGTTTGCGCAATCGGAGAAGTAATCGCGATTTTTTGGCCGATCAGATAGTTCATTAATGTAGACTTGCCCACGTTAGGGCGGCCTACAATACTGACAAATCCAGAGCGAAAGTCTGGCGCAGCGGTGGGGATCAAGCCCTGACTAATGTTGGGTTTGCCTTTAATCTCAACGGCTTCTGGATTGTCTAAGGGAACAATCGGATAGCTAATAGAAGATTCTTTGAGAGGCTTTTTTAAGATTGTTTTTTGGATAGGGCCTTTGTTAGAGGCTTTTCCTGGGCCTTTTTCAGCGCTTTGGCCTGCGGCTTTTTCTGAAACGGCATCGTGCTTGAGTTTGGGCTTGGGAGCTGTAGAGGCTGGCGGCTGTAGCGGCTTTTGCTTGACGCCTTTGTACTGGGGCGCGGCAAATTTGCGCCCTGATGCCTGATGCCATGGATTAGATGAGCTGTTTTGTTTAGGCTTGTCTGCTGACGAACTCATTAGCGCGAGTTCCCGGTAACGTGAACAACCACTTCTCGGGTTTGCGGGCGATCGCGATGCTCCCACAAATAAATGCCCTGCCACGTGCCTAAAGCCAGCCGCCCGTTCATCACCGGAATTTGCTCGGAGGTGTGCGTGAGCGCCGTGCGAATGTGAGCAGGCATGTCGTCTGGCCCTTCGTCGCTGTGCCGATAGTAGTTGCCCTCAGGCACTAGCTTAGCCAAAAAGGTTTCCATATCAGCTAGCACGTCTGGATCGGCGTTTTCTTGAATGACTAGGCTAGCCGACGTGTGGCGCACAAATATAGAGCACATGCCAGTGCGAACGCCCGAAGCGCTGACGGCCTCTTGCACCTTACGGGTAAAGCGGCCCAGTGACTTACCTTGCGTAGGAAGCCGTAGCACGGTTTGATACTGCACCGTCTTTTCTGCGCCGATTTGCTCTGTATTAAAGGTCGCTGCCATAGGCTCAAGTCAATTCTTAAGGTATCTCATCAGTTTATCTCACTGCGATGAGCGCGTGACGCAGGCTGACGTTTTACTTTATTCTGCTTTTGAAACTAGATAGTCGATAATGGCGATCGCAATCGCTCTTTTCCCGCCCTTATCCAATTTTTCAGCCTTGCGCGGCGGCGCTAACACGCCCGTTAAAAACGACCAGTCGCCGCTAAAAAAATCATTGGCCTCGACAATGCGATGGTGAGCGTAGTCTTGAATGCCGTCAATCAGGATTTGGGCCTCGGCAAAGCCTTCGCGAGTAATGGTGATCACGCCTTTGTCGAGCAGGCAGGCTTCGGCAAAGGTGCTATAGCCCGGTTTTGAGACAATGCGATCGCACAGAATCATCCAGTCTACCGGGCGCATTTTGCGATCGCTCACCTTATACAAGTTGGGCAGTTCAGGCGCTTGAGTATCGAAGGTAATAAACTGCCAGTCTGGAAACTGGCTGAGCGCGCCGTAAGGAATTTGGGAGAGCCCGAGCCCGCCAAAGGTGAGCAGTACGGTGCGCTCTAGTGGAACGGCGCTGTTTAACAGGCCGCGCAAATGAGCTTCGCTATAGGCAGGGTTACCGCCTGTGAGCCCTACGTCTGTAATGTTCGGCAGTGCGGCCATGGGCTCGTGAAAAGGCAGCCGGAAGGTGCGATCGCCGACTGCAAAGCATTCGCCAATCCAGTCGGCGATCGCCGCAAACTCACTGAACTCCTCACCCCAAGCCCGATAGATAAAATCCCAGCCAAAATTGCCGATAAACCAGCAGGGTACCTTAGCCACCTGAGCAATTTTTCCTATCAGCGGCGGAATATCTGAGATCACCAAATCCACCTCGGCTCGCTGTAAAAAAGCAGCTTCTTGAGCAATTAAGTGGGCCTGATTAGCCTGAATATCCTGCATCATGCGCAGCGTTGTGGGCTTATCCATCGTCAGGCTATCGCTTTGCAGCACGCCGACATCAAAGCTCACCGGGCGATGAATATAATCACCCGTTAGGTAGCTATCTAGCAGCCATTTGGGTGCTTTGGTCGCCATGATCAGCGTTAGCGGTAGTCCGACTGCCTGAGCGCGCCGCTGAACTTCTGTCGCAATCGAAGCTGCTCGCGTAGCGTGGCCAAAGCCATGGTTGGTTACCGCGATGTAAAGCGTAGGCATAAAACATACAGACCACAATCTTTCCAGCTTAAATATAGAGGTTCTTAAGCGCGACCCGTATCAAAAAGTTAGTGGATTTACCAGAAAGTGGGTGTATATGTAGCTAGTGTGGGTTAGGAAAACCCGCTAAACTAACCTTGGTAGTCGCACTTTATATGCGCTTCTTTAGCTGCACTGTTTGGCTACGCTATCTGGCCGCATTTTATTCATGCCCTTTTCTACCGATGACTACTACCGTCGTCTGCGTTTGCCCAAAGATGCTAGCGGCCAAGAGATAAAAGCAGCTTTTCGGCGGCTATCGCGGCAGTATCATCCTGACTTACATCCTGGTAAGCCCGCTGCCCTCAGACGTTTTCGAGCATTGCGTGAAGCCTATGAGGTTTTGGCAGATCGGGTTCGGCGTCAGCAATACGATGAGCAGCAGGGCTATGGCACAGGCTGTCATAGGGGCCACGCCGTAAAAAAACTGCCTGATTCGCTCAAAAGCTCGGCAGACCTCTACATTCGCGGCGTCCGCTATATGCTAGCGCATCACTATCAGGCGGCAATGAGCGACTATAGCCAAGCGATCGCGCTCGATCCAGAATTTGCTGAGGCGCACATGCGACGGGCCGAAGTGCGCTACTTGCTAAAAGACGATTCAGGCGTTTTGGCAGACTGCCAGCGGGCGATCGCGCTCAACTCCACCGAGCCCAAAACCTACTTTTATCAGGGCATGGCTCGCTATCGGCTCGACTATGTTCAAAGTGCGATCGCCGCCTTTACCGACGCGATTACCTGCGATCCTAACGATGCCCAGGTTTACTATCGGCGGGGCCTTGCCCATCAAGATCTACATCAAATCAGCGAAGCCGCTCAAGACTTCAGGCGGGCGGCTCAGCTCTATCGCGAGCAGGGCCAAACCATCAGCTACTATCATCTGCGAGAGCATGTGCGGCAGTTTGGCACAGCAGGGCGATCGCGTCCCGTGCGATTTTTAGGCAAGGTCGCTCAACGCCTTACCAACGCACTGCCCGGTCGTAAGAGGGCTTTGTCTAGCAGGGCGATCGCATCTCGTCGCCAAGCCGCTGACCTTTCAGCTCAGGGCCAAACTATTCAATCTGACCTTTCATCCGAGAGCACCTCACCCCCAATCCGCACCGCCAACCCGCTGCCACCCACTCTCGATCCAGATATTCGCCAAGCCTCTAGGCGCGCTGCCAAGCGTTCTAAACAAGTCTATTGGGCACCGGGCGTGAGTTCGCGCGCAGGCGATCGCCCGCAACGCCACTTTGGTCTGCCGCTGTCGGGCTTCGCTGCCATCTTAAGGCTATTGAGCAATCCAGGCGGCGAAATGCTGCCGCTTTACCGACAGCTCTCACCCCGGCAAACCAGCTTAGTTGGCTATGGGCTAGCCGTACTCGCCAATCTATTGTTTGTGCTGGGCGGCATTGAGCATACCACCGTCAATAGCTGGCTGGTGGCTTCTTGGCTTTGGGCCTCCGGCGGCATGACGTTTGTGGCCATGGTGCTAGTCGTGGCGCTCACTCGCGTTGGGCTGCGCATTCATAGCCTGTGGGCCGCTGATATTTTTATGCTAGCGACGGCGGTAGTGCCGCTAGGAATGCTGACGGTGGTGAGTGCGATCGCTCGAAACTTTACCCCTGCTCTGCCCGATCCCTTTCCCTTTTGGATTGCCAACGCGCTCCTGCCACTAGCCGCTCTTTGGGCAGTTTCCCAATCCGTAATTACGCTTTACAACGGTTTCTCTCGCATTCATCTATTTCCCGACAGCTTATCTACCTGGTTCGCACCCACCGTGCTAGCGTTGGGCCTCGGTGCGGGCATTGGCACCTGGGGCATTTTGTCCACCGGGCTGCCTTGGTGAGTGCATAGCAATATCGTCTTTAATTAGCTGCTACATACGAATTAGAAGATTGATTTTGGCACGCTTATCTGTGGTAAGGCCATCCAGCTCAGAAACAGAAATCAAATTATCTTTAATTAGCGTCGATAGCGTAAACATCAAGTAGTCGTCTCTATCGTCGTACTTGCCATCAATGTTGTACCTTCTTGCACTTAAAAAATCATGAAGCTGCCAAACGTCTTCAGGCTGCGAGACTTTGCTAGCTTTCTCTTGCACATGAGCGATCAAAGCCTCAACTTCCCGGTCATGTGCCTTTTTAAGAGCGTCTTTGGCAATCTCTTTTTCTGCATCACTCCACTGAACCTCTGCCTGTGTCATCTTTACTAATCGAATGGAATATGGCGTCTGAAAACTAAAGACCCCAAAACGCTCAGTAAGCTCAACGTCTTAGGGCCAACTCAAAACATTTTAAAGTATGTGGCTATGGCTTAGCGAACTAGATTCAACAGTTCTTTAGGAGAAGCCAGCAAATCAATCGCAACAAAGAAAATCTTGCCATCTGGATTCAGCAAAAAGCGCCAAGCGATGTTCATGCCAACGGCTGCACCAAACCAAGGTGTTTGGCATTTGCCCGTTACTTTAATCGGCGTATAGCCATCTTCAGGATCTTCAGCAACGCCACGCTCAGGAATGAGCTTAAGGTTCTGGCACTCTTCCCTAAAGAATTGCAGAATT
The DNA here is from genome assembly GCA_049646385.1 of Phormidesmis sp. Taxonomy (GTDB): domain Bacteria; phylum Cyanobacteriota; class Cyanobacteriia; order Phormidesmidales; family Phormidesmidaceae; genus Phormidesmis. Next base: position 14,542 of record JBARVS010000302.1, read on the forward strand.
CCCTCTCTGCCAACAATGGGCCTACGGAAAGGGGGTTGCAATGCGCCATCTGCCGTAAACAGATTCGCCAATGCCTCAAAGTCATTAGCATTGAGGTTATTCATATAGCTCAGCACCGTTTCATTAGAGATGCCCTCAATGGCAACTTGAGTGCGCTGTTCTAATGATTGTGGCGCAGTGACGGGCTCTGAAATTCGGTTATAGCTACCCATTTTGCCCGTGTCGTAGCCCATGTCTACGACAGCGTTGCGTAAAACAGTAATTTGCTGCCCCGACTCTAACCCTCTAATCGCTTGCAAAACAGCAGAAGCGTTAGCAGAAAGCTTGTAGCCTTCTGGAATAGGCGCTACATACCCTTGCTCCATCCACTCACCGAGCCGAAACCAAAAGCCTAGCTTAATGTTAGGCGTCCAAGTCGCATAGGTGCGAGAGACTTCTGTATCAGCGCGGTTTGCCAAGTCGCACATCGTTTGAGACTGCTCCAGCGGCGTCATTTTTTTGATTTTTTCTAGCGTAATCTCAGCAAACTGCATGTTCGCAGCACCGGGCGCAGCAATCGTAATGCCCTGGCCCATTTCAAGGTAGGCAAACCAAATAAGCGCTAGCTGATCTTCAGCGCTAAGCTGAGTGAATCGAGCAGTCGTAGCGGGAATGGCATCAGCAGCTAGCGTGTTCGGAAAGATATTCCGCGCGGCTTCAATCGTAAATGGCATGAGATGTATCCTCTTAAGCTGGTATGTGCAAGGTATCGAATAGCTATTCGACACCATCAACCTCGAAAAGTTAGACGTATATATAGCTGGGGGCTTGTAGAAAAGCTGTGCATGTCTAACGTTCAGGCGTGTAACAACAGATTAACATAAATTTACAATAATTAATAATTAACGGCATTGGATATTCATAGAGTTATTGCTATGGATGGCTGATCTTATAGCAATTGCCGCTGCAAAATGACCCTCGCGGGTACTGTGGTTCGCTGAAGAATTCTCATAAATTGGTGGCATCTCTTTAATCATCAGCAGAGATCTTCAGTCTTTTATTGAAAGGATTACAGTATTATGGAATCTCGAAAGAAACGCGCCTTAGAAGGCCGGATTGCGGCGGCCAAACTTGCCTATGATCGCCCCCATCCTGAACACATCGCTAATGGCGACGAGCTAAAATACCGTTTTGAGCATAACGACGAGCTGCCCGAGCGTCAGGGCCGAGCCTCGCATTTAGCAAACTATACCAAGGGCCTGCCTCACCACCCCAGCGACGGCCTAGTGTGCGATCCGGCTGACTATCAAAAGTTTATTCAGGGCATCGACTCTGGCGATCCGCGAGACTTTTTAGATACGCCTTTAGGCCCAAAGGTTGCTCATAGTGGCCATAGCTGTGACGAATTGCCCTGGCAGTCTCACTATACTCAAACGGCTGATAAAAAGAAGCGAACTAAAGAAATAGCGGCTAATAAACTGATCAGAGGCGTTGCCGTTAGAGCCTGGGAGAGCGCCGCAGCTGGTAACGTATTTGACTTGGAAGGCCCGGATGCCCAGTCGGTAACAATGCCACCAGCGCCTACTTTAGAGAGCGATGAGTATATTGCAGAAGTCGCTGAGCTATATGAAATGGCGCTGCTGCGCGATACGCCTTTTGCCCAGTTTGAATGCCATACCAAGGTAGCAGCGGCGGTTAGTCGGCTTAGAGAACTTGCTTGGTTCAATCAAGATGTGTCGCTGGCGCTAAATCCGGCAGATCAGGCTCGCCGCCGCACCGATCTAAAAGTCGAGAATGTGTTTCGAGGAACTTCTGTAGGCGATACTGTTGGCCCCTATCTTTCACAGTTTCTCTATATGGGAACCACTGAGCTAGGCGACGACAACAATCCTTTAAACCCGCTTGATGGCTATGTTTCCTACGGGGCAATGCGGTTTGACAACAAGGTTCGTATCGCCACTGAAAGAGACTATGTAACGACTTGGGAGTGGTGGCTCGATGTGCAAAATGGGGCTGATTTGCGCGGTATGGAAACCTATGAGAGCACCGACAAATATGGCAGCAAGCGGTACCGCTTTATTGCAACGCCGCGTGACTTAGCGACCTACGTTCACTATGACGCCCTTTATCAGGCATACTTCAATGCCTGTCTGTCTTTGCTGACGCAGAAAGTTCCTTTTGATCCGGGTGTGCCCTTCCAAGCAGATGACAAGCTAGACCATCAGCAGGGCTTTGCTCACTTCGGGGGGCCTCACATTTTATCGCTGGTAACTGAAGTGGCCACCCGTGCGCTTAAGGCTGTGCGCTATCAAAAGTTCAGCATTCACCGTCGCGGGCGACCTGAAGCCATCGGCGGACACATTCATAGACGGTGCAGCCTGAGCAATCCACCCGCTAGCTTGGCGGGTGTAGACAAACTAGGCCGCAAGCTGGAGAAAACGCTCAAGGAAGTGGCTCATCACAACCGCGAGCAAAATCAAAAGTATCTATGTGACCTGGGTACGGGCGGCAGCAATGAATTTGGCGACACGGGTGATGCGTTTTTGATGCCGATGGCATTTCCTGAAGGCTCGCCGATGCATCCTTCTTATGGGGCTGGCCATGCAACGGTCGCAGGCGCTTGCGTCACTATTCTCAAAGCCTTTTTTGACCATGGCTATGTATTGCCCGGTACCTATGTGTATTCTGCTGACGGGACTGAGCTAAATCCAGTGCCGGACAAAACGCTGAAGCTGACGGTAGAAGGTGAGCTTAATAAGCTAGCTGCCAATATTGCGGTGGGTCGTAACTGGGCGGGCGTTCACTACTTTACCGACTATTACGAGTCGCTGCGGCTGGGTGAAAAAATCGCCATCGGCATTTTGCAAGAGCAAAAGCTGACCTACGGTGAAAATTTCAGCATGACGGTGCCGCTCTTTGGGGGGGGGAGCGTGCGCATATAGCTCGCTTGCGAATTGTAAAGACACATTGCCAGGGTGGTATTTCCCCCTGGCAAGTTGGTTTAAAATGACATATATATTGGATATAATAATTTGTCAATTCATTCGTTGGTATGCGGTACTCAGCAGTACGATGCTTCGATGAAGGACTTTTGTGGTTATTAAAATATCTCTGTTGCGTTCTTTAAGAGGAAAAACCAATCGCTAAAAAACCACTCATCAATCAACAGATCCGAGCCGCGCAGGTTCTTCTGATTGACAACGAAGGTACTAATCGCGGCCTGACTGATACGTCAGAAGCTCTGGCGCTCGCTAAGGCCGTCAAACTTGACCTTGTGGTGGTCTCGCCTGACCAAGAAAATCCCGTTGCGAAAATTTTGGACTACGGCAAGCACCAGTATCAAAGCCGTAAACGTCAAAAGCAGAGCGCTCGTACTTCGGTTAAAGAAGTGAGACTGCGCCCCAATGTAGGCGACTCTGACTATAAGGTGCGGATTGATAAGGCGCTGGCATGGCTAGAAAGGGGTGATTCGGTGAAGTTTCAGGTGCGTTTGCGGGGCCGTGAGCATCAGCATCGCGATCGCGCTACCGACCTGCTCAATCGGGTTGTCGAAGATCTTTCTAAGGTGAGTAAGGTGCAGACGTTTGATCGGCGATCGCTCATCGTCCAAGTCGTTCCCAACTAAGCCTAAACTTAACCCCGTCTAAACTTAATCTACAAGAGGGCCAAGCCGTTGATAAACTCACGACTTGGCCTTTTTTCGTCTTTTGTACCTACGGAGATAATTACTGCAATGCCTCAGTTTATCCGCCATGTGCAGCCGCCCCTAAGCTTTATCCCAACGGCCTATAATCCATGGGTAATGCGGGCGGTTCACTGGGCGCTGCCTTTTTTGCTGCGCGTGCGTATTCGCCCTTGGCTACCAGTGGGCATTTCCCAGATTGAAGTAGCTAACGTGAATCGGCTAGTCGATCTGTACACGCAGTTTGAAGCGGGTGAGGTTCGCTTTTTGATGGCGGTGCGGCATGTGGAGATAGATGATCCCCTGAGCGGGCTGTATCTGTGCTCTAGAGCGGTTGCCCAAGCTGCTAAAGCCAGAGGCATTTCGTTAAAGCAGCCCGTGCACACGCATTTTATTTACGAGCGGGGTATGACCATTTGGGCGGGCAATGGTATTGGCTGGCTGCTGTCGCGGATTGGCGGCGTGCCTATTCGTCGGGGGCGTCGGCCTGACTGGGTTGGGCTCAAGGCGGCGCGCAAGCTTTTGACAGAGGGCGCGATGCCGATGGTGGTAGCGCCTGAGGGGGCCACGAACGGGCACAGTGAGCGGCTAGGGCCGCTGGAGCCGGGAGTGGCGCAGCTAGGATTTTGGTGTGCTGAGGACTTGCAGCGCGAGGAGAGATCTGAGGAGGTGTTTGTTGTCCCCATTGGCATTCAATATCGCTATGTGGAGCCAAACTGGTCGCGCTTAGCAGAGCTGCTCTCAAGGTTGGAAGGGCAAAGCGGACTGGCTCAGTCACCCGCTGATAGGGTTTCTTTGGCTGAGACGGCTGATAAAGACTGCTACCTGCGCATATTGCGGCTGGGCGAGTATTTGATAGAGAAGATGACGGTGTTTTATGCTCGCTGGTATCACCAAAAGTTTGAAC
>JBARVS010000303.1:0-1539 GCA_049646385.1 Phormidesmis sp.
CGGCTATTTCTATCGCCTTTGAGCGGAGTTTCTTATTTTTTGGGCATTTTTCTGGCGCATAGCGTAATTGGCGTAGGGCAAACGCTGGTGATTTTTGCGATCGCCGCCCTCTTTGGAGCCACCTTCCCAAACGCAGCCTGGTTTCTAGCCATCCTCATTATTTTGCTGAGCATTTTAGCCTACGTTGGCCTTGGCTTTATGCTAGGCACCCAGTTCGCCCGTCGCACCGAAGATGTTAGCGCCCTGATTGCAGCCTTTGGCGTTCCGCTGATGGTACTGGGCGGAGCCTTTTTGCCCATATCCCTATTTCCAGACTCTCTACTTAAAATTGCCCGCTTCAATCCCATTTACCATATGACCGAAGCTTTGACTGAAGCACTGCTTAGTTCAGATGATTCCGCCAGCAGCGGCACTCACTTCTGGTTTCTGGTTATTTTTGCCCTCATCATGGTAGGCGTTGGCTGGATATCTTATCGCCGGATGCTGACTCAAGAGCGCCAGCTTTAAAGCTGGCCTGTGTGGGACGAGCCAAGTCACGCCAATCCGCCCAAACAGCAGGTCTACCTAAGCTGCCTGCGCGCCAAATCGCTGCTCGCGCCATCGCTGGAACCGAATGTGTCCGCCGACATACCACGGCCAGCGGTGATACTCGGCTAAGAGCCAGCCTGACATCAAACCATGGCTCAGCAGCGTTAACCCTATCCAGGTCAGCGGAAAGCTAGATCCTTCTAACGGTGGAAAAACGTAATTAGAAATTGCGATAATTCCTACGGGTGCAGTCGTTAGCACGCTAGCAAATATCCAAATGGAAACCGCAGCCGTATTGCTTTGCTGCGCCGTTTGCCATCGCCAGCCGTTCCACTGCCAAGCCATCGGCTGAAGGCTGTCGGCTAGCTGCACTGACTGAGTTTGTAAGTTAGCCGTGAACATGTGCCGACAAAAATCGCAGGCAAACACGTCCATCATGGCGATCGCCCTCATTTCACCACTCCCACAGGCCGGACAGCGATAAGTTTGATCAAAGTCCAAGCGCGTGGTTGGCTTCAACTCCGCCCTTTTCTTCTTTTTTCTTGTTTTCTCCCCTGGTAGCACTAGCGAATCACCGCTTTGTGTCTGAGGTTGCTCTAACTCGCCCATACGAACCAAAAATTTTAACGCTTCTAACGGCCTCAAAGCTCGCAAGCGCTCGGATAACCGTTCTCTCAAAGATAGGCGAATTAAAATAAGTTAATGCAAGTTTCAGCCCAATTCTTAACAGAGCTTGAGCCTTAAGCTGTGGATTTACAGCCGATCAGATCTTCAGATCTACAGATCTACAGAGAGGTTTCTTTCGCCCTATGCTTTTGGCCTGTCGCCTGCAGCTTAATTAGTAGCGCATCTGCTTGGGCCTGTAGGTGCAGCAGCTCAACTTGATGATCGGGCTGGTACGGGTATTGCTTAACCTCAATCCAGCAGACCTTTTCATTAATAGCCGAGCTGTTGAGGGTCTCAGACAGGCTTTCCTCTTTTGAGTCTATTTTTGAATCTATGGCCACAGGC
>JBARVS010000304.1:0-12635 GCA_049646385.1 Phormidesmis sp.
ATATCAGCGATCCGAGCTATGCCATGATCGGCGGCATGGTGCTGGCGGGCGGCACTTTGGTCGGTGCCATACTTCAGTGGCTCATTCAGGTTCCGGCCCTGGCAAAGTCTGGCCTAGGACGTTTGCGCCTGCGGTTCGATCTTAACAATCCGGGTGTGCGCGACGTTTTAAAGGTGCTAATACCCGCGACTTTTTCGTCCGGCACGATGCAAATTAACGTCATCACCGATCTCTCCTTTGCCACGCTCATCCCGGCCACCGCCGCCGCGTTAAACTTTGCCAGCCTGCTGGTATTAGCGCCTTTAGGAATCGCGTCTAACGTAGTTTTGGTGCCGTTTTTCCCGATCTTCTCCCGGCTGGCCGCGCCGTCGCAATGGCCCGAGCTGAAGCAGCGCATCCGTCAAAGCCTGGTGCTCATAGCGCTGACCATGCTGCCCGCAAGCGCCTTAATCGTGACATTAGCCAACTCTATCGTGACGGTCGTTTACAAGCGCGGTGCCTTTCAGTCGGAGTCTGTAGAGCTAGTGACGGTTGTGCTAATTGCCTACGCTGTGGGCATGTTCGTGTATTTAGCGCGAGACATTATGGTGCGCGTGTTTTATGCGCTCGGCGATGGTCAAACGCCTTTTAAGATCAGCTTGGTAAATATTGGCGTCAACGCGGCCTTAGATTACGTGCTCTTTAAGCTGATGGGGCCAGCGGGCCTGGTCTTTGCGACGATTGGAGTAAATGTGGTTTCCTTATTGGCGATGACCTTTTTGCTCAATCGCAAATTAGGTGGCCTGCCGATTGCCGAATGGACACGCACGCTGGCTGTCATTTTGGGCGCTAGCTTTGTGAGCGGGGTTTCCTGCTGGCTAACCCAGGGCGGACTAGCTAGCTTTATGGGCACCGAGGGCTTTGTCGTCAATATGATTCAGCTATGTGTAGCGGGGTTGATGGGGATTGCGACGTTTGCTTTGCTCACCATTGTGCTGGGCATTCCTGAGGCAGGGCTGTTGGCCCAGCGGATTCGTCAAAAGCTGGGGCGGTAGCTCTTCGACGGTAGGTCTTCGGTGTTAGGCTTTTACGGCAGGTCAGCTTTTTTTCGCCAGAGGGTGATAATTTCGTCGGCGCTGGCGGTGATGAGGGTTTGGCCGTCAGGGGAGAAGGCGATCGCGCTAATACCCCAGTCGTGAGTGAGCTGAGCAACGCATTCGCCAGTCGAAAGCTGCCAGAGGGTGACCACGCTATCTTCGCTGCCAATCGCGAGATCGCCGTTGGTGCTGAGGGCAAAAGCGGTAATCGGGTAGGGTGGTTGGTAAAAGACTCGGGATGAGCTGGGATTAAGCTGACTATCCAAGCTGTAGATTTGAACTGACGCGGTGGTGGCAACGACAAGCTGCTGAGTAACGGCTCGATTGGCTCGCTGATTGGGCGGCCTATAGAAGGCCAGGGCGATCGCCCCTTCTCTTTTTTCTGGCCCCTTAAACCAACCCTGATGGCTGGTTTCTGTATCAGTGCGAATGGTTTTAGAGAGCCGTGGCCCTTCTGTAGGCCGATATTGCCATAGCTTAATAGTGCCATCGTCACTGGCGCTAGCAAGGACATCTCCTTGGCTGGAGAGGGCGATCGCATTTAACCGCCGCTGATGCTGAGCCAGCTCGTAGATGGGCATCAGCGTCGCAATATCACATAGCACAATTTTGCCATCGCTGTTGGGGCTAATGAGCTGAGCGCCGTCGGGCGTTACGAGCAGGTCAGTCGGTATCCACCCAGCCGTCGGTAAGGTGTTGAGCAGGCAGCGTTTGAGGCTATCCCATTCCTTAATGGTGCCGTCGCTGCTAGTGCTATAGAGCGCTCGACCATCGGGATGAAACTGTAGGGCGCTCACCGCCGCCGTGTGGCCATCGCCAATAATGCGCCGTCGCTGAAAGGTGTGAATGAGCTGGGTGCTAGGCAGATGCCACAGCCGAATAGAGCCGTCGGTGCCTGCGGTGGCAAAAATAGGATTGCTTTTATTAGGTCTAGGGCTAATAGCGATCGCCTGCGAGATGCCAATTGCCTGCGTAATGCGATCGCGTCGCTGCCACGTTTGCGCCGCAGTATTCACAACTTTCACTGCGGGCCGTGCTGCGGGCCGAGATAGCTGAAGGGCGTTTTTCAGCGGCTCAACAGAATTTTTGGCGCGAGTCAAAAGCTGTTTAGAAGCATAGCTCAGCGGATCTTGCGAAAATTGCAGATCGAGAGCGACTTGATCCATGCTTTCGTATCGGTGCTGCAAGGATTTTTCTACCATTTGGTCGAGCACCTGGGCAAAGCGCGTTTCTATGGGCTGAGGAAGATAGTCTCGCCAGACCCAGCGATCTTCAGCGGCAGAATACAGCGAAAAAGGATGAATGCTAGTGAGCAAATAGAGGCAAGTCAGGCCAAGGCTATAGATATCGCTGGCAAAGGTGGCTTTCCCGATAAACTGCTCAGGCGCGGCGTAGCTGGCGCTGCCGATGACCGTTTTTGCAGGCGCTTGACGCACCCATTTAGCCGCGCCAAAGTCTACTAGCGTCGGCAGGCTTTCGGAGTTTTTCCCTTCTATAACAATGTTGGCGGGCTTGATATCACGATGAATAATATCGAAGCTATGCACGTATTGGAGAACGGATATTAGGTTGGAGAGCAGCGATCGCACCTGCAACTGTGTCCAAGGCCCGTCTGCCTCTATGCGCGTCTTTAAGCTGTCGCCAGGAATAAACTGCTGAACTAAAAACTGGCCCAGATCAGTTTCTATGGCTTCTATTAGCCTGGGAATCTGCGGATGTTCTCCTAGCCTGCGCAGCCGCTCGGCCTCTGCTTTAAGTTCGTCCTTTTGCGTTGCAGAATGGCTATTAGTTTGGCCATAAATTTGCTTGACCACGCAGCAGTTGGCAGCTTCATCAACTGCTAGAAACGTGCGACCAAAGCCGCTTTGACCTAATACAGACTGTAGCTGATAGCGTCCGACTAGCCCGACTAGACTTAATGAGGTGCCACAAGTTTGGCAAAAGTTAGCGTCTGGCGAATTTTGTGGCGATGGGCAAACAGGGTTGGGACAATAGGCCATGACCTCAGTTTCGCTGCGAAAGGTCTGCTTCGGTATTGTCTGCTGCTCCTTTTAGGGCGTTATCGTAGTTTATCTCGAATTATCTTGGATTTGTCCTGTCTTTATGTCGGGCTACTCTTTGGCGTTGATACTTTGGCGTCGATACTTTGGCGTTGATGCTTTGGCGTCGATACTTTGGCGTCGATAGTTTGGCGTTAATACTACGTCGGTACGGCTTCGCCCGGTCGTAGCTTTGCCCATTTGCCCATCTCGGCCTTAAAGCTATCGCAGCCCACCACGTCATACTCCGAGCCGAAGTCATTGCCTGTAATAATTTCATCGCCTATAACCCTCACTTTGGGCGGGGTGATGTTGACGTTGATGGTAGGATTTTGCGGCTCAAAAGCTGGCGTTGGCGTTAGATGGGGCTGCTGATGCTGATCTTCTACCGCATGATAGGTAATGCAGTCATCGACATAGTGGCAGTTCACGCAAATACACATAGGTTTAACCCTTTAGTATTGCAAGTGGATTGTTGCAAGTGAAGCGCTGCAAAGAGGTATTACAGCGGGTGGTTTTCCTCACTGTAGCGTAAGATTTTTAAGTCAGCAGCGCCCTGTATTGATTTGTTGATCATGTCTCTTTTTGCGCCCGAGGTTTGGCCTTTTTCACTCGATTTACTGCCAGTGGGTAGCTGCTTAGTGGGGGGCAGCGTACGCGATCGCCTGCTTAATCGTCAGCCTGCCTATCTCGATTTAGACTTTGTGGTGCCCGAGCGATCGCTAGAAACCGCTCAAGCGATCGCCCAAACCTATGGCGCTGGCTTTGTCGTACTCGATGCGCCCCGGCAAATTGCTAGAGTGGTGTTTGATCAGGTGACGGTAGACTTTGCCCAGCAGCAGGGAGAGAGCCTTGAGGCTGATTTGCGCAGGCGAGACTTTACGATTAATGCGATCGCCTATTACCCCCACCAGCGCTCTATCTTCGATCCCTTAGGCGGACAGGCCGATCTCGCGAGCAACACCCTTCGCATGGTCAGCGATGAGAATTTGCGAGCAGATCCGCTGCGGCTGATGCGAGCCTACCGTCAGGCCGCCCAGCTCGGCTTTAAGCTCACACCTGATACGCGCTCGGCGATCTATCAGCTTGCCCCTAATCTACAGCAGGTCTCTATAGAACGTGTGCACAGCGAGCTAGATGCGTTGCTCAGCGTCCCTTTTAACGCCTCAAGACACGCGCTATTGCAAGACCTACAGCAAAGCCAGCTCTTACAGTTTTGCTTACCTCATTTTACGGCAGATAGCGCTGCCCAAGTTTTGGCCATTGATGGCGCGCTATCTCAGCTTCAGCAAACGCTGCCAGACTATGCCCAAAGTCTACAGGGCTGGCACAAGCCCGTGCCCGCTGGCTTTCATCGCAGCTGGATCAAAGCCGCTAAGCTAAGCCGTTTGCTGTGCCCAAAGGGGGCGATCGCTCAGGCCGAACTCGACGCGCTTAAGTACAGCCGCAGTGAGACCCAGGTTCTATTGACCTTGCTGAAAATGCAGGATGATATTGAGGCGATGCAGCAGGGACTGCTGGGGCAATCACAGCAGTTTTTTTTATTTAAGCGAGCGGGAGAAAGCTTTCCGGCACTGTCGCTGCTGGCGCTCTCACAAGGGGTAGCGCTAGCTGTGCTGCTGCCGCTGATTGAGAGGTTTTTAGATGCGGATGATGCGATCGCTCACAGCCGCACACTGGTAGATGGCAACGTGTTGATCGAGCAGCTAGGGATGAAAGCTGGCCCTGCCATAGGAGCGGCGCTTAGAGCTGTAGAACGGGCGCAGGCGGCGGGAGAAATTGGGTCAAAAGAGGAGGCGATCGCTTGGATACTAAACCATCACAGCCATTAATAAAGCCGGACTAATCACAATGGATTAATCCGGCTTTACGGCTGGGCTTGTCTTTTGGGTTGGGCTAAAGTTGCCCTAATGATCTATGTCCTCTATTAAAGTGGCCAAGCTATAGATTCTTAAAACGAACTCTCAAAACAGCAAGCACATAAAAAAGAGGCTATGCATTCTTCAGCAAGTGCTTAACCAAGTTGTCCTTCACCATCATCTGGCGCATGACTTCAATGACATACTCTTGCGCTTGTTCTAAGCTGAGACCTTGAACCTGATCGGTAAGCACTTTCAGCTTAAACTGCTGTTCCATGCTCAGGTTCCCCGGCATCTGGTCTTTGCCTGATGTGCTCATAATGGTCATTCCTCCAAAAGGTTAGATAGATCTTGCAAGGTTGAACAGATCTTGAGTCATAGTCTTGAGCCGCAAAGCTCAAAAAAGCCTTAATTCCATTACTCTGCCGACTTTTAAAAAAACCGCAAAGGCAGAATCAACTGCAATTATTGGAATTTTAGCTTTGATGCACGGTAGCGTCAAATTGTAAATAAGTTCGGTAACGAGCGTTACTTAAATTAATTTTCCAACGTAATGATTAACCGCTTTAGCCTGCGGCAAACACCGAGCTAGAATGCTTAATTAACCCGACGGCCTTACGAATTAATAAGCTATGTAAACATGCTAATAGCGCTTTTACGGCCCTGGTTCATCCAGAAGAGGTCTTAAGTGCCTGTCTAGCATCTAACTAAAGGCAGAGTTCACAGCGAACAAAGTCGCAAACGATCACATTATAAAAAGCCCAAAGTGCTAGCAAAACAATCTGTTTTGGCGTTGGATAAAACCGCTCAAGAAGTAGCCGCAGGCCGGAAGTAAGCAATAGGCGAGCGCTATAGTAGAAGACGTTGGCGCTAGTTTTAAGGGCTAACGTTTTGCTCGCTTGACCCCAAAACTTAAAGGTATTTAATTGCAATGAACGTAATGGAGTTTTTTCAGCAGAGCGCTGGGCAGTGGCAGTCTCAGCGGACAACTCATCACCTTCCCTTTCGCCGAGCTGAGCTAGGCGGCTCGAACATTTCAGTTGAAGCCCTGAGCGCAGATCACGAAAAGGTGATAAAAATTTGTGAAATGCACGAGGTTGACCCGAGTACGGCAGTAGGCGGAGCCTATGTGCAGTGGAACGGCGAAATGGCCTGGGATAAAGAGGACGAAAATCACAAGGGCGAAACTGTCTTTGCGCTCGTGCCGGATGAAGACAACCCGCAGACAGGGAATTTGCTGCGGGAGCGGGGCTATGCCGAAATCGTGCCGATCATTGGCCGCTATGAAATGGACTCAGAGAACGGGCTGGTGCTAACAACTGACTATGAAACGATGAGTTCTATTGAGCGCTTTTGGTTTCCGAGCCCTGACTTGCGAATGCGTACTAGCGTGGTAAAACGCTTTGGCGGCTTAAGTACGGCCTCTTTTTGCGCGGAGTCGCGGGTTGAAACCGTGCCTGAGCAAACGAAAGACGATAAAGCCGCCCGCGAAGCTTTTGAAGTTGGCTCGCAGTATTCATCTTTTGGCTGGTAGGCTATCGGCTGATAAGCCATCGGCTGGTAGGCTATCGGCTGATAAACTACGCTTCGATTTCATTTGCAAAGCGCTGTACTTTATCAAACTCGAAGGGGCCTGCGACTGAGCCCCACAGCAGCTCATCGGTGTTAGGATCGCGGCCCCGGTCATAGCTGGTCATATGGTCTTCGGTGACGATAAACTCGTTGTCTAAATAGGTGTTGAGGCCGTTGCGCACGACCATGCATTTTTTACCCGGTTCTACTTTGCCTACAAAGCTGTTGCCTGTCCACTGCACGATAATGTCGCAGCCGTCCATCGGTTCTAGGTCATCGGGGGTGAGGGTGAGGAGCTTTTGCAAGTCGCGCCCTGCCCCTATAAATTTCTCCTCATCCTTCACCTTATAGTTTTCTAAGAGCACATCATTTTCCCGCTGAACAAAGTGCAGGACGCGAACTCGATAAGGCTTGTTAAGCTGAAAATAGTAAGCTTGCTCTAAATATAGGCTAATGCCTGACTGAAAGCCCTTAGGCAGCGGTCGCATACACACCTGAATATGAGCAAAGAAAGGCGGGTTTTCAATTGCTTGGGGCTGGTTGCTGAAGTCAGCGGCCATCCAGCGAGTGAGCTTTACGACATCGGTAGAATGAGGCATGGGCTTGAGGGAAAACAGTTTGGTTCTTAAGTAAGTCTGGTTAAAGCTTACGGGATAGGCTTGGGCTTTAACGCTGCTGTAGTAATAAGAATGTAGCGCTAACCGATTGTTTTTTGAAGCGATGACGTCAATCAGGCAAAATAGAAGCAGGCATTTGCAAATATATTAGACACTTGCCGCTATTTAAGATCACGTTTACCGCGATTTAGCTGCTGCGATTTGGATATCGCGATTTAGATGAAGAGGGCTTTCTAATAAAAATGGTTCAAGAAGTGCGCAACAGCTCCCTACGCGAACACCAATATCCCACCATTTGCAAGCTGGCTGGCACGATTGAAAGCCTCTGGCAAGAGCAGTTAGTGCTCTCTGCCTATGCGACGCCGACTGACTTGGGCTATGTAGAGGGCTCTTTAGAGGGCGAAAGGCTAACCATTGAAAACCACTGCTACCAAACGCCTCAGTTCCGCAAGCTGCATCTGGAGCTGGCCAAAATTGGTAAGAATTTGGATATTCTCCACTGCGTGATGTTCCCGCGTCCTGAGTTCAATTTGCCCATTTTTGGCGTGGATATTGTGGCGGGCCGAGGCCAAATTAGCGCCGCGATTGTGGATTTGTCGCCTGTGTCGAGCGATCGCTCCCTACCCGACCCCTATAAAAAGCGACTTAGCCAGCTTCCTAACGTAGCGTTTAGCGAGCCGCGAGAGCTGCCTGCCTGGGGCAAAATTTTCTCTGACTACTGCGTGTTTATTCGCCCAGCGCCCTCAGAAGAGGAGGCTTTTATTCATCAGGTTGCTCAGTATCTGTCTGTTCACTGCCAGCTCGCCCGCGCAGCAGAGCCAGTGGGCCCAGCTGAGGCAGCGGCTATTTTAGCAGGGCAGCGTCATTACTGCTCACAGCAGCAAAAAAATGATAAAACCAGACGAGTCTTAGAAAATGCGTTTGATGAGCAGTGGGCCGATCGCTACGTTAAAACGATGCTTTTTGATGTCTAAAGCTTAAAACACTCCCTACCAGAATCTGATATGAACAGCCCTGCCGCCAGCCGCAAACCCGTTTTGCTCTCTCAGCCAGACGCGGACGCGCTCATTATAAAGATTCAAAAGCAGCAGGCGGCAGGCACTTTTGATGCGAATGACGAGGCGCTGATTGAGCAGCTTGTAGAGGGGTTTAACGATACGCGAGGGATGAAGCGACTGGCTTTTGCTGAGATATTAGGCAAAGTAGGTAAGCCTGCGACGCCTGCGCTGATAGCGGGCCTCGCTCATCATAAAAACCCCACCGTACGGCGGGCCTGCGCTAAAACGATGACCCTGATTGCCGATCAGGTGACCATTCCCACGCTGGTGCATTCGCTTTTGCATGATGAAGATACGGTCGTGCAGGGATCGGTAGTGGGTGCCTTAGCCGTGATGGGTGAGGCGGCAGCGCCGGTGCTGCTAGAAATTATCGGCTCGTCAGACTACCCTGATAGTGCCAAGGGGCTCGCTACGTGGGGGCTTTCTTTTGTGGGCGCGGCGGGTGCAGCTCACTTGTATCAAGCGGTAGATGCTGATCAAGCGGAGGTGCGTAGCGCGGTAGTAGGCGCGCTCACGAGCCTAGTGCAAGAGGAAGAAGACACCAAGGCGCTGAATGCTATTTTAAGGGCGCTCAAAGATCCATCGCCGATGGTGCGCTCTGAGGCGGCGGCGGCGTTAGGAAAACTGAGCAATGCGGCGGTGGTGCCTGAGCTAGCAAAGGTGCTGACTGACGCGGATGGAGACGTGCGTAAGACGGTGGCGATGGCGCTGATGAAAATTGGGGATGAGGGCGCGATCGCCCCTCTAAAAACCGCTCTCGCGCAAGCGTCAGACGACACAATTACGCCCGTCTTAGAGCTGGCTATTTCCCAGCTAGAAAAGCGACAAATCGCAGAAGACGACGGCTGGGATTAGAGCTGCTGGTGATTACGTGCGATCGCTCCCTTTTGCATCGCCCAAGGTCATCATTTGCTCCAGTCTAGGTAAGGCGCTTTCAGCCGTTTCTCGAACGTAGCTATCTACCGATTCATCTTTGATCAGCTCGCGCAATACTTCGACGGCGCGAGGGTCGCCGATAGATCCTAAGGTGTTGGTGATGGTGAGGGCGATCGCCACATTATCCGTCGTTTTCAGCACATCCAACAGCGTTTCTACCGCAGGTGCGCCAATTTCGCCTAAAGACATTACCGAGGCAATCTGCACTACCGGGTAGGGATCTTCCATGGCTTTGCGCAGGGCTTCCATGCCCTCAGCGGGAAACGCGGTATGAGGATGATTCACGGCAATTTGCGCCATTGCTTTTGTACAGCTTGCCCGCACCGTATCATTTTCGCTGTTAAGCATCTGCTCAGCAACAGCCGGAATAGAGTCCATGCCAATAGCACCCAGCGTTTTCACCGCTGCTCGACGATACACAACGTCCGCTTCCCCCAGCGCTGTCATCAGCCTTGGGATGGTGCTCTCGTCGCGGGTTTCAACAATTTCATTCATGGCCCGCTGGCGCATTTGCGGGTTGGGATGCTTAAGCTGTGCAAAAAGAGAATCGGCGGCCATGGCTTTTGCTAACATAGATAGAACAGAAAATAAACCGTATGAAAAAAATAACCCCTGGAGAGCCCCTATAAATAGGGTATCAGCCAGGGGATTTTAGTCTTCACGCTCAGACGCTAACGCTCAAGCGACAGCTCTAACTTAAGTTCGACTTAAGAGAGAGAGTTGATGACGTAGTCGAGCAAAGTACGGAACTCAGTGAGTGCCTGAGGAGACATATCACGAGGTGCACAAGCGCGATCGCGAGTGTGCTGCATAGCCGTTACATAAGGCGCAGTTGGCAGGTTCAAAGAACGATACACTTCACGTGCACCCGCAATGCCCCACTCATCCAAAGGCCCAGTGCCGCCAACAACCAAGCAGTAGTTAATCAAGCGCAGGTAGTGCTTGATGTCACGCAGGCACTTGTCTTGCTTGCCTTGGTTACCACCTGCTTCACCCTCATTCTTGAGGTAGGGGTACTTTTTAAAAGCAGCGTCATAAGCTTCTTGAGCAACCTTGTCAATGCCAGAGTTTAGCTTTTCAGCAGCTTCGAGGCGAGCAGAGGCACGCTGCAAACCGCCTTGAACGGCCTGCAAGTCAGCGGTAGCAGGGAAGCGACCGGCTGCATCAGCCGAAGCGATAGCAGCAGTTACAACTGATTTCATGATTTATTTCTCCAAAGTATGTTTGATCGGTTAACAAAGCGTTAAAAGTTGATGTCGTCAAGGCGTCAGAGAGCTAGTGTTTAACCTAAATGTTTAACCTAGCGTCAGACTTAGCCCAGTGCAGACACAACGCGATCAAAGTAGCCAGCAGCTTCAGAAGCTAGCGCAGAGCAATCGCCCTCTTGAGCTTCATTTTTGTTGTAGCGAGAACCGCCAGCTTCGGGGCTGTTAGTGCCCTTCAGGTGAGCGATGCTGGATGCCTTCATGATGTTAACTGCGCGAGCAGAAGAACCCGTAGGGACGCCCAAAGCAGAGTAAGTTTCTTTAAGGCCGTTCAAGCAGCGATCGTCAAGTACGGAAGCATCACCTGCGAGCAAAGCGTAGGTAACATAGCGCAAGATGATTTCACCATCGCGAAGGCAAGCAGCCATGCGACGAGTGGGGTAGCAGTTGCCACCAGCTTGAATCAAGCCAGTGTTCTCACAGATCATGCCGGAAACTGCGTCAGAAACGATGCAGCTAGCGTTGGAAGCAATAGCGTTTACAGCGTCCAAACGCTTGTTGCCTTCAGAGACGAAGCTCTTGAGAGAATCGAGGTCACCGCCACCAATAGTTGCGGTTTTAGAATCAGCCGAAACAACGGCTCTAGAGAAAGCGTCAAGCATCAAGCTCTCCTTTTTCGTAATACAGCAGCTGGCTTTTGTGCCAGTGAATACAGAATAAAAGATGTCGCGTCGCTCGGTCTTGTTTATGAAAAACAAAGCAACAATCCGTTACAAAGTTTTTGCAAGAGCGCTCAAAGACATTGAAAATAAAGGTGTCTGGGCCTATCATAAATGCCGATTGTTTGCTGCGATCGCGCAACATCTCTTAATCTAGTGACTATCGACGGGTTAAAAACCAGATTTTAGTAGAGCCGACGCCGCCATTTGTTGAGTTTATATTCGGCAACGGCAGACTGTGACCTTGCCGACATTAGCTCACCTTGCAGCCGCTCAATCGTGTCAGCCTGCTCGTTCACCTGCCGCTCCATCGTGGATACCGCGCCTGTAGAAGCGGCTGAAGCTGCATAAGAATCTATGGCGGCTGAAGAACGTTGGCCCTTGCTGAGAATGAATGCACCCATATTAGAAAGAGCGCTCAAGTCGCTAATTTGCTTGTTTAGCTGCTCGATTTGCTCAGCCTGCGCTCTGGCCTTAACTGCTAGCTCAGAGTTATCCACCTCGGTGGACGGTGAGGCTGGGCTATCGGTCTTGTCCTTATTAGCCTGAGCGCTTGCCCAGGTGCTGGCCTGATTGAACACCGAGCGCAGTAAATCCTCAGAGGTACGCGGCCCGCCGCTGCTGCGACGGCTGCTAGCCCCTGATGGCGATACAACCGAACTGGCCTGCCCTGATAGCAGCGCTCGATTAAGCCTTGCAGGATTATTAGCCGTGACGTTCTTATCGCTGCTAGAAGCACCCCTAAGCAGCGGAAAAATATGGGTGAAGCCGACTAGCTTAGTCCCTGCCCCGGTTTTGTAGCCTCGGTAGTAGGGCACCGTATCAGTTCCAAATGTCTGATTGTACTCATCGCTATCAAGGTATGAGTCGATATCGGCCTCGTAGCCTGCGCTGTCTAAAGTGGCGCTGTGTACGGCAATTTCAGCGATGCTTTCGGGGGCGCGGCCTAAAAAATGCTTGAAGTTGAGTTCGATAAAGCGGTTACGAGAGCCGTTTTCAAAGAAGCGGCTGCGGTATAGATCGGAGTGGGCGATCGCCCGAATAAATTCCACTACGCTCAGCTCACCCTGGCGAAAGCGCGATTCTGGCCTCTGCTGTCGCTCGCTTTCCATCACATAGGCATTCCCTAGAATTTGTTTATAAATCGCCCTAATGACAGCGCTAGTTTCATCAGCGGAGTTAGATGGCCAGTGGCGAATCGGCGAAGTTTCATCAAAGGCGGCGACGCCTAGCTTCATATCAGGATTCACCACAGGATTTACAAAGGTGCTGGGCATTACAGATATCCTCGTTAAGTTATGGGCATTTGCTATGCCTCTCATCTTAGGAAGATTGATCCCCAGCAAATTTTAGGAATTGTAAAGCACCATAGAAAATGGCTTATTCTCGTTCATCAAAGCGAGTGCGAAAGCTGCCGTATTTGATCCAATACTGGTTGAGCTGGTGGTGAGGCGTATGCAGGCTGGCTTTGGCCTGATACAGCAGCACGCGGCGATGGTCGCCAATCCAGATTTTTTTTAGCGGATCTACTGAAATTAGCGTACCGCCAAGGGC
>JBARVS010000305.1:0-3380 GCA_049646385.1 Phormidesmis sp.
GGTTCAATCCGGCCTATCGGGTCACGGTGACTTAAACAAGGATCGCTCAATGGATAGCACTTGGCAGCAACAGAATGAGCAATATTTGGTTGGGGCGATCGCTTGGCTAAAGCAAAGACTGCAACAGCAAATGACTACCAAAGCCACTGACAAAGCCACTGACAAAGCCACTGACAAAGCCACTGACTCACAATCTACCTTAACCGCTGATGTACTATCTGTTGATGAGGGCAGCGAGTTTATCCCAGCGCTGATTTTACTCAGCAGGCAGTTTGAGCTATCAGCGTTTGACCAACAGCTCCTGCTCCTGTGCGCGGCCTTGGAGCTAGATACTGAAATTGCCGCCCTTTGTGCCAAGGCGCAAGACAATCTCCAGCGGCCCTATCCCACCTTTGCGCTAGCCCTAACGCTATTTGATCAGCCAGATTGGTCAGTGGTGATGGCAGACGGCGCGCTGAGGTACTGGCAGCTAATTGAGGTGAACCTGAGCCCGACGACGCCTTTGACGGTGAGTGCGCTGCGGGCAGATATGCGAGTAGTGAACTATCTTAAGGGGGTAAATCGGTTAGACGAACGGCTAACTGAGCTGGTGAGACCAGTCCAAAATAGTTTGCCGTCGGATCTGCCGCCTTCTCAGCAGGCGGTGGTAGATGAAGTGATTGAGACTCTACAGCGGGCAGAGCAGCGATCTGGCCCGTATCCAATGATGCAGCTATTAGGCGCGGCAGATGGCACCAGTCAGACGCAGCTAGCTGAGGCGACGGCGGCGCAGTTAGAGCTAAGGCTGTATCGGTTGCCAGTGGCGCAGCTACCGACTCAGGTGAATGAGCTAACCCTATTGGCTCGGCTGTGGCAGCGTGAAACTCTGCTGTTGCCAGTGGCACTGTACCTAGATGGCGCAGAGATGGAGGCGAAAGCGGCTCAAGCGACGGCACTGAGCTACTTTGCCGCGCGCTGTCAGGGGATTTGCTTTTTGAATGTGCCTGATAAAGGAATTGGGCTAGATCGCGCGGTGCACACAGTAGCGGTGGCGAAACCTACGCCAATAGAGCAACGGACGACTTGGCAGGCAATGCTTGGGCCAGACTCAGAAGAATCTGCGGCGCTTTTGTCGAGCCAATTTTACTTAAATACAACTGACATTATAGATATTGCAACAGCTCATGCAGATGAGGCAGAACCGTCGCGGCTGTGGGCGGCTTGCCTGGAGAAAACTCGTCCGACTTTAGACAATTTGGCGCAGCGGATAGCGGTGAAAGCAACATGGGCCGATCTGGTGTTGCCAGCGGAGGAGACGGCGCTGCTACATCAACTTGTTGAACAGGTGCGGCAGCGGAGCCAGGTTTATGACGACTGGGGCTTTAGGGCGAAGATGAACCGAGGGCTGGGCGTGAGCGCAATGTTTGCTGGGGAGAGCGGAACGGGGAAGACAATGGCGGCAGAGGTGATTGCGAATGACTTGCAGCTAAACCTATATCGGATTGATTTGTCGGCGGTGGTGAGCAAGTACATTGGGGAGACAGAGAAGAATTTACGAAAGCTGTTTGATGCGGCGGAAGATGGGGGAGCGATTTTGTTTTTTGATGAGGCGGATGCGCTGTTTGGCAAGCGAAGCGAGGTGAATGATGCGCGCGATCGCTACGCCAATATCGAAATTAACTATCTGCTTCAGAGAATAGAGGCTTTCAAAGGCTTAGCAATTTTGGCAACAAACCTACGAAGTTCGTTAGATGCGGCGTTTTTGCGACGGCTGCGATTTATTGTGACGTTTCCAATACCGGGAAGAATAGAGCGGTTAAGCCTATGGCAGAAGGTGTTTCCGAAGGAAATGCCGCTAGAGGATTTAGACTATCGGCGACTGGCAAAGCTTAACTTAACCGGGGGAAACATCCATACGATTGCGATAAATGCGGCTTTTTTAGCAGCAAGAGAGAAATCAGCAGTGGGGATGGCTCAGATACTGATGGCAGCGCGAGGAGAGTATCGTAAGCTAGATCGGCCAATTAATGAGGAGGACTTTCGGCGATGACATCTATCAAGATTTAAACCTGCTAATAAAGCACCCTATGACTCTCAATCTTCACATCGATAGAATGATTATAGAAGGATTAACCCTACCGCACAGCCAACGTTCTAAGTTTCAGGCGTCTGTAGAAGCGGAGCTATCTCGCCTGTTCAGCGTCCATGGCGTTCCGCTCACAGTTCAAAAGGGCGATCGCATCCCCCATATCCTTGCCGATCTTCCTATCACAAATCAGCCTAATCCTGTTCAGCTTGGTCAACAGTTGGCCCAGTCTATCTATACTCATCTTCAAAATGATCGCACAAAGAGCATTAATCCTTAAAGACTTTATTGAGTGAGAATAATAGTTTGCGCGATCGCCCGCATCCAACAGCGTTAGAAAAACTGAAGCATCACAGCTTAAATAAACACGTTTAGAAGGAACAACAGATGAATAGAGAACGAGAACAGCAGCGAATTTCTCAAGATAATGCATTCGTCACCGCGAGACTTGTACAGCGATCAAGCTTTCAGAAAAAAGCACCTAGAAGCAGTGAGATCGCTGACTGTAATGCGCCCTGTGAATCGGGCTTTCAGGCGAGCTTCGCAACAGTGCCAATACACGGTACAGCGCAAGACACGAACCGTACGGGGATGCCTGATGCACTAAAGTCGGGGGTGGAGCAGCTCTCGGGCTTTGACCTATCGGGTGTGCGCGTCCATCGCAACTCTATTAAACCAGCGAGTCTAAACGCTCATGCTTACGCCCAAGGCCATGAGATTCATTTGGCACCGGGGCAGGCGCAGCATTTGCCCCATGAGGCTTGGCATGTGGTGCAGCAAATGCAGGGGCGAGTGCGGCCAACGACGCAGGCCAAAGGAGTGGTGATGAATGATGATACGGCTCTAGAACAGGAGGCGGATCGGATGGGTAAGAAGGCTAGTCAGATCAAGCTTTTGAATAAAGAGATAGTTCCTTCAAGCAGAACAAGTGAGTCGGGAAATCAAGCACTACGAGTACCAACGGCTCAAAGAAAAAAAGCTATCGTACAGAAACAGGACGTAGTAGAAGATATTGTCTTGGCGGGATATAAGGAAGATAAGAAGGACATAAAGGCTGACTTAGCCGTGTGTATTCAGAAATTTAAGAATGCCATTGAAGAAGCTCTTGAGAGCCTTAATGAAGAGGGAAAAGAGCAGCTACAGGATGAAATGAGCATAGATGGTAGGGATGCCTTTTTCTATAGAAGCATGTTTAAGAAGTACAAGGAGGGGTTAATGGGAGATTTGAATAACTTTAAGGCAGATTGGTCTGTTGCAAAGACAGGCGGCCTGTTGGCAGACATTGGGCTTGCATTGAAACAGGTGGATATATTTC
>JBARVS010000306.1:0-11781 GCA_049646385.1 Phormidesmis sp.
TCGCCCGGTCGTAGCTTTTCGCGCCTGAAAAAATAGTTAGCAAAAAGTATTCAGCCGCTGTAACAGCTATTTCAGCAGGCCGCAGGCCACATAAAAAAATTCCTGTGATAAGGAGAGTTATCACAGGGGCTCTATAGAGCTTAGATTAGGGCTTAGATTCAAAAAGTTATCATCAATAGACTCTTGAGAATCTAAACTAAAGATGAGTTAAGCAATCCCAGCGGCAATCAAAGCGCCTAGCCCAACTAGGGCGATGATGACTTGCTCTTGTAGTTGCTGCTGGCGAGCCTCGGGTGAAGGTGCCTCGGCAGGAATTACAGCGGCTTTTGCTTGGGACTGATGATCAGAAGCATTACGCATTTTTGATATCCTCAGTTTTAATTCTAAATAGCCAAAAAAGTTTCTAGCCTTGCGGCTGTTCGACTTTATTGTTTGGCTCCTCATGTAATAAGAATATATGAATAAATGTAAATTATGATGTGCCAATAGGAAGATTTACTGAGTTTAATTCAGTTTTGGGCGCAAAAGCTCCCCCTCAACAGCCTTGTAGCAATCGTTAAATTAATCTGGAATGTGTGGAATCTAAGGCCAAACTTAGCAGGCTCAATCCCAGCTTTGTAGGGCCGCGTTCCATGATTCTAGCCGATGGGTCACCTGTCCCCGCCTGGATTCAAACGTTGCGGCAACCCAGATAAAGGCAAGGCCGAGCACAATACCTACCGCCCACAGCAGCAGAGAATTATCGTTGATGAAGCGCCACAGCACTCTAATAATTTGCAATACGAAGGTGCCAGTTCCCACGTACAAAAACGCTCGCACCTTTAGCGCTAGCCCTGCCAAAATGAGACCTGTGCAAAGTGCCAGCGTGATGGCTGCGTACAGCAGTAAGGGGCGATCGCTCTCTGCTTGATAAAGGGCGGTGATACCCATTAGGCCGCTGGCAAGCGATCGCAGCCAGTGTCGCTGCTGCCGCTTAAATCCATCAGGCGAAAGATCGCCAGCCAGCCCTCGAAAATAAGGCTCAACCTCAGCAACATACAGCAAAGAAACGCCCGCAACCAAGCTAAACGCCAGCGCCGTTAGCCATCCTTGTTCATCTAGGTAGCGTAGCAGCGCCCAGTCAAACAGCAGCACGCTCAGATAGCTTAGTCGCACCTGATCGCGCTGCTTTGCCATCCAAGCATAAAAAGCCCCCACAATCAGCAAGCTTTGCGTCGGCACCCGATCGCTAATCGCAACGCCCAACACTGCAAGCGGCAGCGATCGCGCCAATAGCTGCCACGGACGCAGCGGCCAGCCCCAGCGCTCCCACGGCAGTTGATAAATGGCAAAGCTCATTACACAGGCTACGATGCCGCCCCAGGTCACTAAGAATGTTCGATCCGGCAACCACACAAGGCGATTATGCACAGCGCATAGTAGAACTTCTACAATCCCGATACCTGTCCAAACGGTATGATTAGAGACAAAGGTTTGCGGCGAGCAGCGGCGGTTACCTGTCATTAACGCATAGCCCGCTAGTAGCAGCGCGATGCCTGTCCATAGGGCGATGCCTTTAGGCTGACTTAATCCAGCAGCGGCGGCGGCTAAGGCCAGTAGACTACTCAGCAGCCAGTGAGCATGTGCCACCCTGCGTAGTCCTTTAGCGGGAATGAGCATGTAGCGCAGCAGCCAAGGGCTACAGAATCTTTCGACCAGGGCAATCAACAATGCCAACAGCGCCAGCAGCGTGAAGCCGTCGCCTGCTCGCCCGCCGCTTGCTTGCAGCATTCGGTAAATCAGCAGCTCATAAGCGCCCAACGAAAGCGCGGCAAGGCCAATGTAGCTCAGTGGATTGAGAGAAGCTTGCCTGCGACCTATGCCAATGGCGATCGCCCCTGCAAAAATTGTAAATAGCCCGCTCTGTGAACCCAGTTGAGCGCCCAATTGAGCACCTACTTGACCATGGCCGAGTAGCACACCCAAACCAGCATACAAAACGGGAATGGCGTGCCAGCTGGCGCGATAAGGCGATCGCCTCAGCACCCATACATCCGCTAAGATTTGCGAAACAATCCCCAGTGCGAGCGTTGCCACTGCAATGCCATTGAGATTTACGCCGCGTAAATTTAAGCCCAAAACAACAGTGACTTCAATCGCCCAGGCCAAGCTCCAATAGCGCCACTCAGCAGGCCGATAGCGAATAGATTCTAATAATGCAGCTATCAACAGCGTCGTCGCTAGCAGCATATAGCGAACGCCAGTAGCCTCATCCCCAGCGCTGGCCAGCCCATTGCCCAAATCTGCCCCGGCCCACAAAGTGCCTAACAATAGCAGCCCCACCATCAGCACCGCGCCCCAAGCTCTAGCAGCGCTTTGATAAAGCACCGATAGCCTCCCGCCTTGTCGCACGAGCATCCTAGCCAGCAGCCACAAGGCCCAGATTTCTAGAGCCCACACAGCCAACAAATGCGCTTCATCAACGCTCAACAAATCCATCAAGTGCCAAGCCAAGCTCGTGATGCAGGCAACGCCAGAACCCACCGTAAACAAAGCGGCCCATCGACTCTGCCACACTCGGCTGTTGATCAGTAGGCACAGCGTCCCGATGGCAAAGCTTGCGATCGCCACTGGAAAACTGCTCAGCCAGGGCGTTTGCAGCATAGCCGCCAGCAGGGTCAGTTTGGCCAGCCCCGCCGGATGCAGCGCCCTTGGCTGATTTGCAACAAAGGTTAAAGCAATCGGTACCACTAACCAAATCCAGTCAGGGCCAAGGCTCCAGCTTTCAACGAGAGCCATATAGCTCAAGCTAAACAGGCATAGCCCTGCCCCCCAGGTGTTTTGTCGCCAGCGATCGCTCCGCAGCAGCAAGTGAAGCGCCAATTCAGCGAGGCCGCTAAACAACAAAATATAAGCCCAGGTGAGGATCGCTAGGTTGGGCTGAAAGTAATGGATGACAGCCGTGATCGCCCCTAACCCAAAAGCATGAGCTAGCGTCACCATAAACCCTTCTATGCGTGGGCGGCGGCGCACCACAGCAAACAGCGTGATAGCTAAGAGCAACAGATTTGCAGCCAGCGTAAAGCGAGTGCCCGCGCTAAAGACCGTCAGGCTAATGCCCATTGCCAAGGCGACGCCTTCGGTAAGTCGTGAAAGCGCGGGCTGATGCCAATGACGCAGCCGACGGGCAAACCATAGCAAACCCCACACAAAAGGAAGAAAGCCCAGGCTCATCCATTCAACCTTTGAAACTGGCTGTGATGAGAGTCGCTGAGCCAGTTGAGCGAGCAAGGTATCTCGGGTGCTAGGCGGAATCACCCCGCTCAGCAGCCAGTAGGTTTGCCCTGCCACACCGATCAGCGCCAGTAAATATTCTTTTTGCCAGCTCAGCTTGAGCCTGTCCCAAATTAGCCATAGCGTTAGGCCGCTGATGGCGATCGCCTGTAAGGGTGGCTGCTGCCCAATGGCGATCGCCCAGCCCAAAAGCAACAGGCCAAACCCCGCCCACTGCCACAGCCCAACGGGTGTCTCACGACTTGCCCGTCGCCGATTGAGCCAAACCAACAGCCAGCCGCAAATCCCTGCGGCGAGTCCTAGCTGATGCGGCGGAACCTGCACCACCACTAGGCTGCGGAATAGCAGCATGAGCACCGACAGCGACAGCGCTAGCCAATCAAAAGCGCGCGCTCGTGACGCGGCAGTTTGTGGCGATCGCTCTAAATGACTATCCTCTACATGACTATCCTGATAGGCCAAATTCGCAGCCGTCCCTACCGTTCCTAAATAGGTCGCAGCCATCGGCCAAAACGCCCAGCCGCCAGCAATCCACCCAAAATGCAGCCAGCTTAAGCCAATCGCATTGAGTTGATTAGCGCGATCGCTCAACAGCCTTGACAGCAAACAGCTCAGCAGCAGCGCAGAAAGTATGCCTACGCCAATGCCAACGGGCGTATTGCGCAGCCCAACGGCATCCATCATCCAAAAGTTAATAGGAATTAGCAGCATCACCGTCAGCGCTAGCATTTTAGCCGTCGCCTGAAGCGCTTCTTGCCGCTGCGCCCAAAGGCTAGCGCCCCAAAACACTAAAGTGTAGGCCAGCAAAATAGCGTACTGTCCAACGGGTGAAAAAGACTGCCACTGGCTCGCAGCGAGCAGCCCAGATGAAACCACTACCAGGAAAACGCCTAAAAACAACAGCCAAACAACGCTGATTTCTTCGAGCAGCGATCTGAGCGCTCTAGCAGCCCTGCTTACTTTTGGGGCAGCTTTTGGCAGTATCTCGTCAGCAACTGTCTGACGATTTGTAGCTGAATCTTCATCTGCTGCTGGCACGTTTCCTGCTGGTATAGCTGCTGCCGGCAAAATAGGCTGGCTCATTGCCTGAGCAAGTTCACGCACCTGCACCTCCGACAGCAGGCCCAGCTCTACCCAGCTATCGAGTCCTGCTAGCAAATGCTGTTGAACCTGCTCAGAGGTCAAATCGAGTCTAATATTAAGGCGCATAACCAAATTCCTTAGCTAGTGTCAGCTTAATCACACTAGGTAATCAATTCGCTGATTTAAAGCCAGATTTCAGAATGTCTACGTCCGTCGCCGCTGACTAATCATCCTCTGTGCTAGACGGTTTGTATATCACGGCCCTGTTGTCGAATAGGCATTTTAATCACAAACTGAGTGCCCTCACCGGGCATTGAGTAACAGTTCAATTTACCGCCATGCTTCTCAATCACAATCTGATAGCTAATAGGCATACCCATACCCGTGCCCTTGCCAATAGGCTTCGTTGTAAAAAACGGATCAAAAATTCGTCTGCGAACAGACTCAGGCATACCTATCCCATTATCTGAAATCGAGATCTCTATCCAATCCGAATCAACTAGAGAAGTTTGAATAGTAATCTGGCTAGAATTTTTCTTAAGCGCATCGCCCTGTTTAGGGTGAGCCAGCTCCAGCGCATCAATGGCGTTTGACAAAATATTCATAGTCACCTGATTGAACTGGCCGGGATAGCACTCTACAGGTGGCAAGCTGCCATAGTTACGAACAACCTCAATAGCCGGACGTTCGGGGCAATCCTTTAGACGATGCTGCAAAATCATCAGCGTGTTATCAATGCCCTCATGAATATCAACTGCTTTGGAGTCTGCCTCATCTAAGCGTGAGAAGTTGCGAAGCGACAAAACGATCTGGCGAATGCGCTGTGTTCCTACCTTCATAGACTCTACAATTTTGGGCAGATCTGCCTGAATAAAGCCCAAATCTAATTCTGTAATTTCTGCTTGAATTTTCAAGGGTAGATCTGAATAGTACGCCTGATAGAGCTGCACAGAACGAAGCAAGTCGCTCACATGGCTTTGCAAATGGCTCAGATTACCGTGAATAAAGTTAACCGGATTGTTGATTTCGTGCGCAACACCCGCAACAAGCTGCCCTAGCCCCGACATTTTTTCAGCTTGTATCAGCTGAACTTGAGTATGCTCAAGATCTGCGAGCGTTTGTCCTAATTCCCGACGCTGCTCTTCTAAAGCCATCTGTGATGCCTTTTGCTCATCAATCACTTGCCGAAGTAAGGACTCTTTTTTGCAGGTGGTTTCTTCTAGCTGGAGGCAGGTGGCTTCCGAGCGTCCTAGCTTCTTCTTGAGCACTCGGTTTTCTTTTTCGAGCTGTTGAACTCTTATCTGTATATCAACTTCATTTAACAACATCTATGCCTCTCCTAATAGCAATGTGATAAAAGTCTCGTTATGAAGATAAGTTTCTCCTTTGTGCTGTAAAGGCGAAATTTCTCCATTGGCGTAAAACCCGCAGCTAGGTAGCGCCTGAACAGGAGAACTCTGCGTAAGATAGCGCTGCGCTTGATCAAACTCTTCTTTAGTACGGCTTCCTAAAATCTGTCGTCGGCTAGCACAAGAAAAAAATAAGGCTGCTGCTGGCATCTGGCCGGGATAGGTCTCTAACGCCTGCTGAGTAGACTGTTGAGAGGCCAGCAGAATACTGTCATGAGTGGCCTCTGTGATTTGCACCATAGATTGCGTTGGCACATCGCCAAAAAAGGTGATGCTCCCTGTGCTGCGATCATAAATGCCGCTAGGCGCACGCATGTATTGAAGATCGCTGTTGCTGTCAGACAGCGCTAGTGGATATTCTGAAGATGGCGGCAGTGCGCCTAAATAGCGCTGGTAAAATGAGAGCGCTGGCTGATCGTCAATTTCATAAACAACATTTCTCTTTGCTTTGGTGACTCGTCCTGCTGTTCCAATGGGTTGCCAGCCGCTAGCAACCCCGTGAGAAAATAAAATAGGGCCAGAAAACAAAAGAACAGGCACCGCGTCGCTATGCACTTCGGCCTGGAAAAACTGATAGGTCTGCTGGGAGCGCCACTGATCGGCTGTGAGCCCACCAAAGATAGGCACCTGCTTTCCTAACGCTTCTTTTAAACTTTCTATAATAGTGACACCGCTAGTTGTTAAGCTTTCGGGCAGGCTAATGCAAAGCTGAATTTCTTCAGGGTGCGCAGCGATCGCTTGTTGCACAGCAGCCTGAGCCGCAGCCTGCTCGCCTTTAGAGACCTCTTGCCCAATACCAGCACTAATCGTAATGCTATCTGAGCAAAACGCTATCAAAGTGAGAGAATCTTGCTCAAATCCCAAGACAGATGAGATTTCTCCATCTGTCGTCCCTCCAATTAGGGCGATTTCTGGAAAAGCCTTGATAATTTCACGCAGGATAAGCGCATGGTCGAAATCAATTGCGGCAAACAAAATGCCTGCTTTTGGCGATGCTCCCGCTAGAGCACAGTGCATTTGCTTTAAAACCTCTAAAACAGCCTCTTGAGAATCAGGATCGTTACTATGACCAACCACCGCTTTAAACATAGTTACTTTTTTAAGCCCTAAGCCAGATTTTTAATTAATTCATAGCTAGGGTACCCGCTTAGGCTGAAGGCGTTTATATGACGCTAGCGCCCGCTCAGCGATCGCTCGGCAATCGGTCTTTTTGTAGACGCGCAAGGTGGAAAAGGGCGGTATTGTTTGATGGCTTGCCGGGTGCCTTTGGACATAGCAAAGCTGCTGGTTTTTTTGAAGTGTTTTTATGAGGCGATCGCTATTTTCTTACGCAGGTGGAATCTTAACACTTTGTGTCATAGGCTGGAACGGTTCTACTGCCTACGCCCAATCTTCTCAGGCCCAATCTTCTCAGGCTACCCCAGACACAACAGCACCCGTTAAACTTACCATTGGCGTCAGCCACTTGCCCCCTTTTGCCATAGAAACCAAAACCGAGAATGGCAGCGATTGGGATGGCATTGGCGTACATCTGTGGAGAGAGATTGCCGAAGACTTAAACATAGCGTACGAGTGGCAAAAAATCCCGCCCGACGAAGCCGTTCAGCAAGTGCAAAATGGCACCGTTGATATTGCCATCACCGCAGGCGCTACCGCCGAAGCCGCTCAAAAGGTGAGCTTCACCCAAAGCTATTACATCTCGTCGCTAGGCATTGCCCAACCGCGCCGCCGCCGCTTAATCGATATCGCGCTAGCAGTGCTATCGCCGCGCTTCCTTTGGCTTTGCCTGTGGCTGTCGGTGCTATTTTTGACCATAGGCTTAATCGTTTGGCTGTTTGAACGAAACAAAGAAGATAATACGTTTGGGGACAAACCCGTTAAGGGCTTGTGGAACAGCTTTTGGTGGGCAGGTGTAACACTCACTACCATTGGCTATGGAGACGTTGCGCCTATTTCAACAGGCGGTCGTATTGTTGCACTGCTGTGGATGCTGGTTTCTATGGGTATTACCGCTAGTCTTACGGCTAGCATTACATCAGTTGTCACGCAAGATAAAACAGGAGAACTCACCGATTTTGCTAGCCTCAAAAAGATGACAGTAGGCAGCATAAAGGGCTCTAGCGCAGCGCAAGAGTTGCAGCAACAGAATGTATATTTTCAGCCAGCTAATACGCTTTTAGAAGGAATAGAAGCGGTTGAGAAAGGGCAGCTTGATGCTTTTGTTTATGATGCGGCAACGCTGCAATACTTGAATAAAAACGAGTTGAGCAATAGGCTGGCAGTTGAAACAACAGGACTAAATGCGCGTCGGTATGCATTTGCTTTGCCGAATAATGCAGATGGCTTTAAAGCCATTAATGCTCAGCTTTTGAGAGAGCAAGATGAGTCCGACTGGCAGAGCTTGCTAGATCGTTTTTTGCCGAAAGAGAGTCAGTAGGGATTTATCAGCAAAATTCAAACATCCTGTTAGCTAGCTTATCTCAAGGGAAGCGATCGCAAACCCCAAAACTCCAGCACCTGCTTCAGCTACTCATAGCCCAAAGCACAGCCGTCTTTTCTCGCATCAGAGCCACCTACTAAGTCGCCTTTTTCACCCATCCAAATGGCCTGCCCGCCGCCGTGAGGCAACACTGCTGGCACCACTTTATGGCCCATACTCACCAAAGATTCTCTTACCTGGGAGGGTACACCGCGCTCGACCTCACAGGCTTTACCATCGTGAAAAACGCGCGGAAAGTCGAGCGCGGCCTGCACGTTCATGCGGTAGTCCAACAGATTGGTGAGAAAGTGGGCATGGCCAGTCGGCTGATATTGGCCGCCCATCACGCCAAAAGGCATCACGGCGCGCGTTTTGTTGGCCTCTTTTTTCATCAGCATTCCTGGAATAATGGTGTGGAGCGGGCGTTTATAGGGCGCGATCGCATTCCGATGCCCTGCCTCTAACACAAAGCCTGCCCCCCGATTTTGCAGGGTCACGCCCGTTTTAGGACTCACCAATCCGCTGCCAAACCCATGGAACAAAGAGTTAATAAAGCTCACCGCGTTACCTTCACTGTCTACCACGCATAGATAAACCGTGTCGGGATGGGTGGGAAAGTCTGAATCACTCAGCAGCGGCATGGCCTTATCTAAGCTAATTTTGGCGCGAAGCTGAGCGGCGTAGTCTTGAGAAAGGAGAAAGTCTAGCGGGATATCGGCCTGGTCGGGATCGGCTATGTAGCGATCGCGCACCCCATAGGCTAGCCTTGCCGCCTCACATTCCAAGTGCAGCCGCTGTGCGCTCATCGGCGCAAGATCAGTCAAATCAAAGCCCGATAAAATGTTGAGCATAATCAAAGCCGTCAGGCCCTGGCCGTTGGGCGGACATTCCACCACCTCATAGCCTCGGTAAGCAGTCGAAATGGGCGTTACATAGTCTGCCTGCGGCGCGGCAAAGTCTTCTAGCGTGTGCAGCCCGCCAATAGATTGCAGATAGCTCACCATATCTTCAGCGACTGGCCCGGTGTAGAAACCCTCTCGGCCCTGCTGGGCAATAATTTGCAGGGTATGGCCTAGCTCTGGCTGATGATGGTGATCGCCCGCCTTTGGAGCCACCCCATTCACCAACAGCATCCGCGCCGCGTTTTCGGTAGCCTTTAGCTTTTTGGCGAGCTGTGCCCAATCGTGAGCCACTCGCGGATGCACCGTATAGCCTTCTATTGCGAGCCGAATAGCCGGAGTAAACAGCTCGGCCCAAGGCTTGCGGCCATAGTCATTGTGAAGCTTTTCCCACGCATCTACCGCCCCTGGTACGGTCACCGCATGAGGGCTTTGCAGCGAGATTTGCTTCATGCCCTGGTCAATATACCAGCTCAGATTTGCCGCCCCCGGCGCTTTGCCCGAGCCATTGAGCGCAACCACTTTTTCTGCACCTTCTGGTGAACCTTCTGGAGCATCTGCTGGGGCATAGAGGACAAAGCAATCTCCGCCAATGCCCGTAGACTGAGGCTCTACAACGCACAGGACGGCTGAGGCTGCGATCGCTGCGTCCACCGCATTTCCACCTGCCTGCAACACATCTATTGCCGTTAGCGTTGCCAAAGCGTGAGATGTTGCCGCCATCCCATCACGACCATAGGCAGGAGAGCGTCCGGGCAGATGAAAATCTCGCATAGGTAATATTTCAAGAAAGACTTATCGGCGCTATCGAGACAAATTTCAAAGAACCTGCCTTACTAGCGCACAGTAAAGATTATATTCACTAGGTATCCAGCTCGCGCCGACCTTCTAAGGCTCTAGCTAGCGTTACCTCATCGGCATATTCCAAATCGCCGCCCATCGGCAAGCCAAAGGCAATCCGCGTCACCCGCGTAAACGGCTTGAGCAGCTGCCCCACGTACAGCGTGGTCGTATCGCCTTCTATGCTCGGACTAATCGCTAAAATAACTTCACTAGAAGACTCTCTGTTAACTCTATGCACGAGCTGGCCGATATTGAGCTGCTCAGGGCCAATGCCATCCATCGGCGAAATCAGCCCGCCTAGCACGTGGTATTTCCCTTTATATTCACGAGTTTTTTCTAAAGCGATCACGTCCCGCGACTCCGCCACGACGCAAATAGTGCTTGAATCGCGCGCCTGAGAACGGCAGATATCGCAGACGGGCTCGGCAGAAAGGTGAAAGCACTGTGAGCACTGTCCTACCTGCTGCTTGGCGGCAACCAAGGCATTTGCCAAGGCTCGCACTTCCGCCTCAGGCCGCTTAATCATATGCATCGCTAGGCGCTGGGCTGACTTAGGGCCAATGCCTGGGAGTCGCTGAAATTCTTCAATGAGTTTGGCTAAAGGACGGGTGTAAATGGTGGGGCTCCTGATTATTTTCCTTATTTTTCTTCAGGCATTGATTGGGGCGGAGCAACTTCTTCGCTCTTGCCACGAACAGGCGGCAGCGATTCAACCAATCCCATTTCAAAAGCAGCGTCAGGAAGCTGGCCAGCCAAGTATTTACCCGGCTCAAACAAGCCGCTAGGCGTCATACAAACCTGACGCAGCTCTACGATCGCGTTTTCATTAAACATGTCTCTGGCTAGGCGGCGCTCTATGCCCATGGGTGCTCTCTTGCTAGTGCATACCTATCTACTTATTTTACCGAGATATACCCACCTGTGACTACTCATCGGTTTGCCAGTATTCTTGGGTATAGCTCTGGTCAAAAATTTTCTTGGGCCGCATGATTAAAGCCACAGCGCCTAGCAGCTTAGTCTCCGGCGCGCTTTCAAACCAGCGAATCGCGAGCTGAGCGCCCTCATCTACTACAAAGTAAGTAAACTCATTCCACTCACGCTGGGCGCGATCCACCACGACTAGAAGGCGATCGCTCGCCGGAATATTATCGGGTGGGTTAGGCAGCTGGCGACAGGTGGCCAGCAGCGCAATCGGGTCTTCAGCCTTAAGAATGACCTGCCAGCCGGGAACGGGTAGCCAAGCGCCCGTGCCAGAAAACTTCACCATGCCAAAGGGCTCTTCAGGCTCTATGCCAGGGACGGCGTGATAGTCTTCGGTGCTTAAGGGCATTTCGCCAGCGACGGGCATAATGACCGGAGAGTCAGCCTCGTCTTCTAGGCGATAAATAGGCAGACGCGGGGCAGGCTTTTCTTTGACAACCGAAAAATCAGTCAGCAGCTTTTCGACTCTGCTGCGAGCGCTAGCACTGGTGACAAAGCGAAGGCTTTGCGCAATCAGGCGCGATCTATCCTGCAAATCGCCCTGCTGCTTAGCCAAGCGCCAGTAGTGATAGGCAGCCGCATCGCCCATTGTTTTCTCAAATCCAGTCGGCGGCGTTTCGCTATAGGTAAAGTCTCTGAGCCCCTTGACAATTTCTTTGACCTGATCGCTATCTAACCCGTTTCTATAGGCAAAGTCAGCAGCGTCGGCGCGATTTTCCTTGGGCAAAATTCTGAATTCGTAAAGGCTGTCGCTGCCTCGGGTTTCATAGTGAGCCCTGGCCTCATCGCTCACGCCGCCCGCCACCATTGAATC
>JBARVS010000307.1:0-17498 GCA_049646385.1 Phormidesmis sp.
TGCACAAGCCCTATCGCGCCATGCTAAAGAGTAAAGTGGCCGATCTTAACAATATTTCTAGTACGCCCTACGGCGGCGCGATCACGGCGGCTCTGTTTTTAAATGAGTTCATTGGCGAGCAAAAGCCCTGGATTCATGTGGACTTTATGGGTTACAACACGCGCAGCAGACCCGGACGACCGGAAGGCGGCGAGGCGATGGGAATGCGATCGCTCTTCGCCTTAATTAAAGACCGATTTTCAGGCTAATGGGGGTTAACTAATAGCCGCTCATCCACCGGACGGTCTGAAATTTAGCGACCAAAAAATAATCTAAAATAAACTGACCCAAATGAGTGCGAACTAGGCCAATTGCCTTTACAATTGTCAGCAAATTTGGCACAGAAATTATTTGATGAATAGGCAGAATTTAAGCGCTGATTGGGCACTGTATGGTGGCTTGTCCTATCAAGTATTTTTGTTGCATATCGCTGCTCAGGCTCTGCATTCATGACGTCACTTCCTCCCACCACTACGCCGCCAACTATTCGCAGCCGCATTCAGAGCAAGCTTGGCGAGCTGTTATGGCCGTTTGTATGGGTGGCTATTTTGGCTACAGCGGGCGGCGTTGGCCTGCGAGCGGTGTCGGTGATGGTGCAAAATCCGCCGCTGCCCGACTGTACGCAAACGCTAGTCTCTGATAGTGAAAAGCTGCTGTGCGCGCAGGCTAGCGTTAGCTCGGGCTCGGCGCAGGCGCTGATTGCCGCGATTGAGATGGTGGAGCCTTGGACGCCGAGCAACCCACAGTACGAAGAAGCCAATCGGCTGATGAACCGCTGGTCGAAGGCGCTGCTAGATGAGCTGGGCAAAATGGCACAGCGCGGCGATATTCAGCAGGCTCGGCTGTTGGCAGGGCGTATTCCTGAGCGAGTGGAAGTGTATCCGCAGGTGAAAAGCGCGATCGCCACCTGGGATAAAGAATGGGCTACGGGGCAAGCGTTTGAGGTGGACGTTTTAAAAGCTATTAAAGCGCGAGACTGGGTGGGGGCGCGCCGAGATGTGCAAAAGCTTGAAAGCCTTAATACCAACTACTGGGTAAGGATTCGGCACGATCAGCTTGAGGAGAAAATTGACCGCGAGCAAACCGCTCGCACGCAGCTTGACAAGGCGCGCGAGCTGGCTTAATCCGGCAACTTAGAAGAGCTGGGCAAGGCGCTGGCGATCGCTCAAACTATTGACCTTGAAACCAACGCCTGGAAGGACTCTAAGCCTGATATCAACCGCTGGGCCGAGCGCGTGATGCAGTATAGCTTTCAAAAGTGGGAGGCAGAAGATATTGACGGGGCGATCGCCATCGTGCAGCTCGTCCCCCCTGATTTGGCGCTGACCGCCGAAGCCCAAGACCTGCTGAGCTTTGGCCATGCCCAGCGGCTAGCCAAAGATCGTTACGATGCCTGGACGCCTTCCTACGGCCAAGTGTATAACCTGCTAGAGGCGATTCAGGCCGTGCAGCGAATCTCGCCGACTAGCCCCTTTTACAATCAGGCTCAAGAAAGCCTGGTCATCTGGCGGCAAAAGCTAGACGATATTGTGAAACTGCAATATGCCAATACGCTCGCTCAAATCGGGCAAAAGCCGACCTATAAAATGGCGATCGCCGAGGCCGAGCAAATTACGCAGGAGCGTCCGCAGCGCTTGCAGGCCCAAACGCTGGTTTCTCACTGGCAAAAGGAGATTCAGCGCTTAGAAGATCGGCCTATTTTGAACCGGGCGGTGCGGCTTGCGAGCGCAGGCGGTAAGGCAAACCTCAAGCTGGCGATCGCCGAAGCTGGCAAAGTAGCGCAGGGTCGTGCGCTGAGAATTCAGGGGCAAACCTACATTGCTGAATGGGTTGATCGCATTGAGACTATTGAAGATCAGCCGATGGTGACTAAGGCTAAGCAGCTGGCCGCTGGCGGAAATTTGAAAGGGGCGATCGCCGAGGCCAGCAAGGTTAAAAAAGGCCGCGCTCTGTATGCAGAGGCTCAAACGGCGGTGAAAGGCTGGGTAGCCGAAATTCAAACTATCGAAGATCGGCCTATCCTGACGAGCGCGCAGAATCTAGCCGCTAGCGGTAGCCTTAGCGCTGCGATTGATGTGGCCGCCCAAATTGCTCCAGGCCGCGCCCTGTATGAAGAAGCTCGCACCAGCATCGCTATTTGGGCCAAAGAGCGTGAGTATATTTGGTCACTGCAAGCGCCTGCGGTAGAGGGTAATCCCGAAGCGCCCGCCAGCGCCGCCTATAATGAAAGCGATAGCTCCCCTAACTATGGCCCTACCGACAGCAGCGATGAAGGCTTTTAACGAGCCCTAACGCATCGCTAAAGCAGCAGGTCAGAATCTTTAAAGCCAGCCTATGAGCGACTCGACTGTCTCACGTGCGCGTCCTCTCCAGCTCATGCTGGTAGACGAAGATCCTGTGTTTCGCCTTGGCCTAAAAGTGTGGCTAGAACAGCAGGGTGATTTTGCGATCGCTGCCGAAGCTGAGAATGCTGCTAAAGCGCTAGAAATTCTGCGATCGCGCTTTCAATCCTACCAGCAGGCACTAGACGATCCTACCCTGAGTGAAACCGAAGCGCCCTTAGCGCCCCCCTTTGATCTCGTCATTTTGGACTTAGGACTCGGTGCTCGCGAGCCTGAAGCCACACCCGGCCTACAGCTTTGCCAACAGATTAGAACAGATTTTGTCACGCTGCCTGTCCTGGTGCTGAGCACTAGCGCCGAGCCCGTCCTCCAGTCTGCCGCCGAACGCATGGGTGCTAATGGCTATGGCACTCGCAATATGCCCGCCCGCCGATTAGCCCAGCTCATTCGGCAGGTCGCTGTAAGGTCACTTGCCAACGCTTCAGCCGATGCGCAGGTCGATGCGCCCCTGACGGCTGTATCAGAGAGCGATACTCTCAATTTACCTGCGGGCGATCGCGCCTCATCTAATCTGCCTGCGAATCAGAGTGCTAAACGCGCCAGCGCCAACGATATTCCGGGGCCGCTAACGGCAATGCGCATTAGTATGCGTCTTTTGGGCTTGCAGCAAATCGATCAAAGCTTGGCAAATTTGGCTCGTCAGCGCACGGGCACTTGGTTAAATCAGGTCATTTTAGACGGCAAAGCCCGCGAACTAAACGCCGCCCGCTGGCTGATTGCCTCGATTTGGCGCACTCCTCAGTTTAGCGACTCTCCTCGTCGACTGGATCCCTCTAATAGGCGAACTGACAGGCAAGGTGGCCCTTTGTCAACCAGTGCTAGCTCGTCGTCTCTCTATGCTGAATCTGCTGCCGATGCAGATTGGTTTCGCTTGGCCCAGCAGGGCGGCTATGGGCAAAACTACGCCGATATGACCGCCGCTCGCTATTTAGATCGTGACTCGCTCATCCCTACGGCCACTGCCGCGCTGGTCGCTAATCAGGCCGCGATCGCCCTGCGGCTTCAGCAGCGCCCTGCCGATGTTCAAAACGTCGTGTTTGAAGGCGTATTTGCCAAGCTCCAGCGACCGCTTAAAAACGTCAGCCAGTCACCTTTAGAGATTGACATTTTGCGGCCTGAAAAAAAGCTGGAGCTGCTGTATTTGGTGCTGCGTCAGCTAGAAGATTTGCTATCGGACTTGCGAACTTCTGAGGTAAAACCCGGCCAGCTCCCGGCGCGATCATCACAGGTGCTTAGCGACCTATGGGACTCGGTGAATACGGAGTTTTTTGGCAAGTATTACACCGTTAGAATCAACAATGTAGAAGAAGAAGTGGTGGCGCTGTTGCAGCGAGAAAAGCTGCTGGTGGAGGCGCAGGTGCTAGATCGCATTCCAATGGTGGCTGAGCTGTTTGGCCACTGGCTGTTTCAAGAGCCGATGATGATTGAGAGCGCGTCGTACGCGGCAGCTACGCCGCAGGCGATCGCCTATAGTGAGCGCCTGCTTGAAAACCTGATTATTCAAGTTGCTAATGCGGTGATGCTGCCTTTGCTCAACCGTTTGGCCGATGTAGAATCTATCAAAAAAAGCCTGTATGCTAGCAGGCTATTGTCTTCGAGAGAAATCGAGCGCTTTCGTAACGATCTTTCCTGGCGCTACCGCTGGGATCGGCTGGTGAATGAGCCTAAGGCGATTTTTGAGAGTCGCTACAATCTTGATGTATTAACGCTTGCTGGAATTGATGAAGCCTCTGTTTATGCGCCGCGCCGCACTGAGCTAGAGCAGCTTGGCGGCATTCCTTTGGCGGTGACGCTGGCGTTGGAAACTAGAGATGCGATCGCCCCTCGTCTGCGCACCGCCGTTTCTTTGGTTGGCAGCACGGTTGTATATGTGCTCACCGAAGTGCTCGGTCGGGGCATTGGCCTGGTGGGTCGGGGCATTATCAAAGGCGTTGGCAGCGCTTGGCAAGACGGTAAAAGCAAAGGACGCAAACGACAGCCAACGACTTACCGCGACCCTCAGCCTTACCAAAACGACTATGCCGAAAATCCCTACTCTCAAGACTTTAGTGAATGGGAATAATCCTTTGATACAGGTATTGTTCCTTAATCTAGCGCTATCCTAGAAGGCGACTTCGGTAGGCTTACAGCGTTTTTTCATGGCTCAATCTATTTGCATTCTCGGCGGCGGCTTCGGCGGTCTTTACACGGCTTTGGCGCTTAGCAAGCTCAACTGGGAAGAACAGCCCCATATTGTGCTGGTAGATCAGCGCGATCGCTTCATTTTTGCCCCACTGCTGTACGAACTTGTCACCGAAGAGATGCAGACTTGGGAAATTGCGCCACCCTATGAAGAGCTGCTGGCTAACACGGGCGTACGCTTTCATCAAAGCGGCGTAGAGCGCATTGATATAGAGGCGCAGCAGGTCATGCTAAGCGATGGCACGCAGCTTCAGTGCGATCGCACCGTGCTAGCGCTGGGCGGTGAAACACCGATGGACATGGCCCCCGGCGTGGCTGACTATGCCATTCCCTTTCGCTCGCTAGAAGATGCTTATCGGCTAAAAGAACGGCTGCGTCAGCTAGAAGGTGCCTTGAAAGCGGGTAAGGCTGAGAAAATTCGTGTGGCCGTGGTCGGCGGCGGCTATAGCGGCGTAGAAGTTGCCTGCAAGGTAGCCGAAAGGCTGGGCGAGCAAGGACGGGTTCGCATTGTTGAACTCAGCGACAAAATTTTAGCCACCTCCCCCGACTTCAACCGCAAGGCTGCTCAAAAAGCGCTGAGCGACAAAGACGTATGGATTGACTACGAAACGAGAGTCACTGAAGTCACCGCAGATACTCTTTCTTTAAGCTACAAAGACAAAATCGATACGCTGCCTGTCGATATCGTGATTTGGACGGTGGGCAGTAAAGTGAGCCCTGCTTTAGATGCGCTTGACTTGCCTCGCAACGGGCGCGGACAGTTCAGCATTAGCCCTACCCTACAA
This sequence comes from Phormidesmis sp., assembly GCA_049646385.1. GTDB lineage: Bacteria > Cyanobacteriota > Cyanobacteriia > Phormidesmidales > Phormidesmidaceae > Phormidesmis. Next base: position 5,408 of record JBARVS010000307.1, read on the forward strand.
GTGGTTGACCATCCCAATGTTTTCGCCTTGGGCGACCTGGCCGACGGCGTTGATGGCGATGGCAAAACCGTGCCCACTACCGCCCAGTCAGCGATACAGCAGGCCGACTATGTGGCGTGGAATATCTGGGCTAGCTTGTCTGGCAGGCCGCTGCTGCCCTTTCACTATCAGCACCTGGGCGAAATGATGACTTTAGGCAGTGACAACGCGACCTTGACAGGGCTAGGTATTAAGCTAGAGGGCAACTTAGCGCATGTTGCCCGACGGCTGACGTATCTATATCGGATGCCAACTTTGGAACATCAAATTCGCGTTGGCGTCAACTGGATTACGCAGCCTTTGCAGGACTTGCTAACCAGCGCTTCTAAATAAGTAGCACCAAGCCACGACCGCCAAACCGCAGCCGCCAACCCATAACTGCTAACCCATAACCGCCAAATCATAAGTGAATGTTGGATACCCATCAGTCAGGATTTATCACCGAGAGTCAGCCCGACTCAGCGGCTGCTTTTAGGCCGAGAGCGATCGCTCAAAAACCATTAGAAGCTCTGCCAAAAGTGATTTATCTCGATGCTTTTGGGACGCTGTTTGGCGTTAAAGGCAGCGTTGGCGAGCTATACAGCAATTTGGCTCGCACGGCCTCAGTGACGACAGACACCCAGGCTGTGAATCAGGCATTTTATCAAAGCTTTGCCGCTGCTGAGCGGATGGCTTTCCCAGACGCCCTGCCTGAGGCTATTCCAGCGCTAGAGTTTGGCTGGTGGAAAGCGATTGTAGCTGAAACCTTTGAGCGGGTGGGAGCGCTTGAAAAGTTTGATGATTTTGATGATTTTTATGTGGGTCTATACGGCTATTTTGAAACGGCTGCACCCTGGCAACTGTATGGTGATACGCTAGCCGCGCTCAACCGCTGGCAAAAAATGGGCATAGAGCTGGGCATTATTTCCAATTTTGACTCGCGCCTGTATCGGGTGCTGAGCGTGTTAGGGCTAGCCTCGTATTTTCAGTCGGTCACTATTTCGAGTGAAGCGGGAGCTGCTAAGCCTTCAGCCAAAATCTTTCGTGCAGCCCTAGCAAAACACGGCTGCACGGCTGACCAGGCTTGGCATGTAGGTGATAGCGAATCGGAGGACTATGCTGGCGCCCAAGCAGTTGGGATGCGAGCTATCCTAATCGCTAGATAGCGGTTTTGTAACAATATAGCAGTGCTTTTGTGATGGAGTTTATGTAATTACCGCAGGGCTAGTCGCTGCGAAGGTTAGGCTAATCAAACTCTGTAGACAAAACTTGATAGATCCGGGGAATATTACAGGGCAAAGCTTCCCTTCGCTGTTGCTGCTATGCCATCTTCCTTTTCTCCTATAGTTTTGCTAGGCTGCTGTGCCTCTGTTTGGGTCGCGCCCGCTGTTTATAGGTGGGCATCTGTCAGCGCAGCGCCGCTTTCTGCTCAGGTATCTCAGGTGGCTCAGGTAACGCTGCCGCCTTCTTTGCCGAGCGATCGCCTTCCTTCAGCGCCGCTACCGCCTGCTGATATTACGCCTAATCTGCGAGACGAACCGCCCTTACCCGTACAGCCACTGCCCAAGCTGCCACCCGTAGATGATTTGCTCAACGATCCGGCTGGGCCCAATACGCCAGACGATATTTCGGACAACGGCGATGAAACCTTTTTTGTTAGCGGCATTCAGCTAGCGGGCAGCACGATTTTTACCAGTGAAGATTTTGCTGACTTATTTGCCCAATACAGCGGCAGGCCAGTGACGTTTAACGAGCTGCTTCAGCTTCGCTCAGCCGTGACTCAGCGCTATGTGGATGAAGGCTTTTTGACCTCTGGGGCGTTTATTCCACCGCAGACGCTAGCGGGCGGCGTGGTCACCGTGCAGGTGATTGAAGGGGTAATTGAAGACATTGAAATCGTCGGCACTCGGCGGCTAAAGCCGAGCTACATTCGCAGCCGTCTAGGGTTGGCCGCTCAGCCACCGATTAACGCCGATACTTTGCTAGAAGCGCTTCAGCGACTGCAAATAGATCCGCTGATTGAAACCGTTTCGGCTGATTTGCAGGCGGGGGTAAAGCCCGGTACCAGCATTTTGCGCGTAGATGTAACTGAGGCTGATTCTTTTGCGCTGACGGCGGGCGTTGATAACGGGCGATCGCCTAATATTGGCAGCGTGCGCAGGCAGATAAACTTGACTGAAGGGAATGTGTTGGGGCTGGGCGATCGCGCCTACCTCAGCTACGCCAACACCGATGGCAGCAACAGCTTAGACCTGAGCTACTCTATTCCGGTAAGCCCTCACAACACGCGCATCAACCTCAATGGCGGCATTTCTGAGAGTCGCGTTATTGACGATGTGTTTGACGTACTCGACATTAGCGCCGCTGCTTACTACTACGAAGTTGGGGTGGCTCATCCGCTGATCGAAACGCCCACTCAAGAGCTGTCTTTAGGCTTGGACTTCTCTCATAAAGAAAATCAAACTCGCCTAGGCATTGACGATATCGGGCCGTTTCCTTTATCCCCCGGCGCGGATGACAACGGTGAAACTCGCGTCAGCGCGCTGCGGTTTTCACAGGCTTGGACTCAGCGCAGTCAGCAGCAGGTGTTTGCAGTCAGGTCGCAGTTTAACTTAGGCGTTAACCTACTCAACGCCACCGAAAACGCAGGCAACGAGCCTGATAGCCAATTTTTCTCCTGGCGTGGTCAGGGTCAGTGGGTGCGTTTGCTGGGTGAAAACGCGCTCTTTTTCCTGCGCAGCGACGTGCAGCTATCGGCAGATAGTCTGCTTTCATCAGAGCAGTTTGGCTTAGGCGGTCAGCAAACGGTTCGCGGCTATCGTCAAGATGCCCTGCTGCGGGACAATGGCGCACTGTTATCAGCAGAAGCTCGCTTCCCCATTCTTCGCTTTGCTGAAAATAGCATTGTGCAAGTAACGCCCTTTCTAGACGCCGGCGCTGCCTGGAACCACAAGGATGCAACCGTTGGCAACAATGTTCTAATAGGTACAGGCGTGGGTTTGCTTTGGCAGCAAGACGACGCCCTGTCCGCCCGATTAGACTGGGGCATTCCGCTAGTTGATATTGACAGCAGTGGCAACAGCCTGCAAGACAGCGGCATTTACTTTTCAGTGCAGTACAATCTGTTCTAGTTTCCTGTTCTAGTTTCTAGGATTCGGGCGCTAGCGTTAGCCCGCGATAGACCTGCTCAATGGGAAAGCTCAGGTCAACACTTTGGAGGTTTATGGCTTGGCATCCTCAGCTACCAGCTCATCTAAAGCCGTTTGCATCTGAGCGCACACCTTTTCATAGCAGGCATCTACATAGGCTTTGTCACGCAGCGCCTTGGATCCTGAACGCTCAAAGCGGATGGGCCTGCAAATTCGAGTGCGGATCTTTATCGGCAGCGGAATATTAGGCAAGGGGCCAGCGGCAATGCCCCAGGGTAAACCTAAATAAATGGGAAAAACCTCTGGATCAACGCCCAAAAGCCAGGGCATTCCGCTATCGTGCAGCGCCTTTACCTGCGGATAAATATCGCCCAGCACCACTAGCGTGGAATGTGCCCCACAGGAAATCATCGGCACAATGGGCACGGCTTTTTTAATCGCGAGCTTAACAAAGCCTTTGCGATTGTGAAAATAAATTTTGTGCCGCAGGGTGTAAGGCCGAAAAATATCCTGCGCCCCACCGGGATAAACGGCAATGCTAGCCTTTTGATTAAGGGCGGCAAGGCCCATTTTAGGATGGGCTCGCACTGCGCCCATTTGCGCGGCAACGTGAGCCGCAACCGGAAAAGCCTTCCACACGCTAGGATGCATGAGGCCATACAGCGGTCTTTCTAGTCCGAACTGACGGCACCAGTCGTACAGCATCATGTGCATATCAGGCGCAGGCAAGCCGCCGTTATGTGAGCCTACTAGCATCACGTTTTCATCGGTTGGAATGTGCTCCCAGCCGTCTGTGCTTACCTGATAGTAATGTTCGTACAGCCAGCCCATCAGTGGCATAATCTGCCGAAGCACCTCAGGATTTCTCCCGTTTAGCGACCAGCCCTCTAATGAATCAACTGGCTGAGCGTATCTGAGGACTTGGCTAAGAGACTTGAGCGCTGCCATTAGCTGTAATAGCGAGGAAGCCTGTGGAAACTGCAAAGGATTCATTGAACAATCATTAACTACAAATCACTGGCAATGGGTAGGCTTTACTGATGAGCTTCCCAATGCCGCCGCTGATAGCTTTTGCTGATGCGAGCGCCCGCCGCCGATAGGAAAAAGGCGCTCATTGGCGCGACCATGGGCACCCATCCCCCTAAATGAAAACAAACGACGCTGACTAAGCAGGTTACCACTAAGCCGCTAACGCCAAACGCAATTAAAAAGGGGCCGCGCTGTGTGAGCACCATTAAAGTCGCCCCCGTGCCTGTCAGCACTACAATCCAGGCAGTTTCTACCCAGTCGGGCAGTGCCCAAGGGAGCGTTTCGCCCTCCAGCACGGCTGAAAGGATTTGGCTAATGATTTGGGCGTGTAAAATAACACCCGGCATTTGATCGAGATTGCCACCTGTGTTGTAGGACGTAGAAAATAAATCGCGGCTGCTGACAGAGGTAGAGCCAATTAGAACAATCTTGTCTTTAACTAAATTAGGATCAAAGCTGTTGTTGATGACATCAGTAAAGCGAATGCGAAAGGCGATGTTGTCGGGCGAGCGATAGCGGATAAACATTTGGTAGCCCGCTGTATTCGCGTTTTGATAGGCTCCAAAGCTAGGCTTTAGGGGGGCAAATACCGTTTTATCTAGCTGCAAAATATCTGTTTGAGCAGGGCCAATATTTTTATATTGTTCTAAGTAGCGAATAGCTAGCTCAGTGCCTAGTGAAAATATCGGCTGCTTGGTTGGGTCGTTGTCTAAGCTGTTGCCGATGTTGCCGCCTAAGTTGGCACCGACTTTGCCCGTGAGCATCTCTTTGCTTAAAAAATCGAGCATCAGCGATCGCCGCACGCGAATATCAGGATCAAGAACAATATCGCTAAAGCTAATTTGCTCAAAGCTCATGCCGGGGGGCGGCATCACCGCATCGTCTCCGGTAGGGCTGCCCAGTTGGGTAATGACAACAACGTTGGGGTCTTTGAGGCTTTGCAGAAGCTGATCGTTGCCTGCGCCTTCGGGCACGTCGCGCAGCAAATCTACGCCGATGCTGGCGGGATGAGCTTTTTGCAGGTTGTTGATGGCGATCGCTACCATGCCATCTGAGGGCGTTCTGACATTGAGCGATCGCAAGTCGGCATCGGTGATTTCAACCAGCAGCAGGCGCGGATCTGGCCCTTTATCTGGCTGGGTGCTCACGAGCCAGTCATGGGCCATTAGCTCACTGCCGACAAAAGCCCCGGTTTGCCGCAGCCCTAATACGAATGTGCTGGTGAGAGCGGTGGCGATCGCGGCTGTCAAAATCCTGGCTCGCTTGCTCATGCGCCAGCGGGCTCTTGGCACTCTGCCTGCCGAGCTATCACGGGGGAAAGCGGTTTCTAAATAAGTTGCCGCCGCTGCTGCCTCAGCCGGAAGCTCGTCTAGCCGCGTGAGATCGTGCAGCACGTCTTGGGCGCTGACGTAGCGCTGGTGAATGTAATGGCGGGTCATTTTTCCGAGCAAAATCGCCAGCCCTGGACTGACCTCGGCATAGTCTTGCCAGCTCGGGTCAAGGCTGCCAAAGTCTTCGGGTAGGTCGGTGGGCGATCGCCCCGTCAGCGCATGAATCGCCGTCAGTCCGAGCGCGTAAAGGTCGCTGCTGTAGCGAGGCTTGCCCGATAGCTGCTCGCTGGGCGTATATCCCTGGGTGCCAATGCCAATGGTTAGCCCCGTTTGCTCGCCAGTAATTACGCGCGTGCGAATCTCTTTGACCGCGCCAAAGTCAATTAGCACAATCTCACCATTGTCGCGGCGAATCAGATTGTCGGGCTTAAGATCGCGATGCACCACATGGTGATCGTGAATGAACGTGAGCACCGTGAGCACGTCTTTTAGCAGCGCGATCGCGTCCGCCTCGCTGAGCTTGCCCGCCTGCTTAATCTCGTCTTCTAAAGACTGGCCGCTGACAAATTCTTGAACGAGATAGAACTCGCTCTCTTCTTCAAAAGAATTTAGCAAGCGAGGAATTCGCGGGTGAAAGCCCAGCCGCCTCAGCGTTTTTACTTCAGTTTCAAACAGTCTGCGGGCCACTGTTAAAAAAGTAGCGTCCTGGCTAGCAGGCTTGAGCTGCTTAACGACGCATCGGGGGCGATCGCTCTGCTGAATATCCGTTGCCAAATAAGTTTGGCCAAACCCGCCTGCCCCTAAAATGCGGGTCAGCTTGTAGCGTTTGGCAAGCGTTTTTCCTAGCATGATTCCCTGCGTCACCCCGGTAAACAGTTTACCCGGACGCAGGGAAGACAAGGCCGAAACCCCAGAATTAAAAAATTAGTAGCGAATGAGCAGCGTCACCTGAGCGTTAATCTCTTGCTCTTGGCCGATAACCGGCGTATTAGCCGTATCAGCGCTCAGACGAGCCGCCGTTGCAGCCGGTCTAAACTCTGGCGGCGGTTCGCTCACAGCGCCAATGGAAATGCTAGCGACTTCCTGCCGCGAAAGTCCGAGTGCGGCTAATACGGTGTCGGCCTGCTGCTGCGCGTCTTTAACGGCAGACTGTAGCGCCCGCTGGCGAGCGGCTTCAATCGCGGCATCGTCGGCGACAAAGCTCACGCCATCTATTTGGGTAGCGCCTACTTCAACGGCTTTATCAATAATGGCTCCGGCACTTTCGGTGGGCGCTCTAAAGCTGATGGTGTTGGTGGCCTGATAGCCTTTGAGCACCTGCTTATTGTCGCTGTAGTCGTACACAGGCGAAAGGGAAATGCCAGCGGTTTGGAGCTTTTCTACCTTTTGCGATCGCACCCATTCAACCACCGCTGTAGACTGCTGAGCGGCCCGCTGCTGAGCCTCCTGAGCAGTTTTGGCTTCTACTAAAACGCCTAAGTTTACCTGAGTGAGCGAAGTCGGAATGGTTTGAGTGCCCTGGCCCGTGACCTGAAGGGTTTGATTCGGCTGTTGGTACACAATGGTTTCAGTAGTTTGGGCGGTGGCTCTTTGTTGCAAAAGCGTGCAGCCTGCGAGGGAGGTAAGGGCGATCGCGGCTAAAATAATCGAAGCTCGGCTGGGATGGATGGAAAAGATACCGACTGTAGCTTTTGACATGCTGGTTTTCAAAAAAATATGGATAGAACAACTCATCCACAGCTTACAGAGGGTTTAAATCTAACGGCGCAGGGTTTCAGTTTTGGTAACAGCCTTTAGCTATTTTTTTTAGCTTGCCAACCGCCACAGCTCTGATGCTAGTATTTGGCCTGATAGTCACAAATTTGCCATGTCTGCTTCTGCCCAAGCGCCGCTCTTATCTGCTGATTCTGTTGTTAAGCCTGTGCATCAATCAAGCAGGCGGTCGATCTGGCGACAGTTTGGGCGCGATCGCACCGCTACCCTCGGCGCAATTGTCCTAATCTTCATCATTGTTAGCGTTATTTTTGGCCCGCTGCTATACCCCGTTGCTTACAACGCTATCGACTTTGCTCGCTCAACAGCAAGCCCTAGCTGGCAGCACCCTTTTGGCACCAATGACCTCGGGCAAGACCAGCTCGCGCGAATGCTCTGGGGCGGACGGGTCAGCATTGCCGTTGGCATCATGGCGATGATGGTTTCTGTTTTACTCGGCGTGCTGATTGGTACAGTCGCTGGCTTTTGTGGCGGCGTAATCGACAATATTTTAATGCGTGTGACCGATTTGTTTTTGTCGCTGCCGCAGCTACCGCTGTTGCTGTTGATTATTTATCTCTTTCGCGATCCGGTGCGCGGCTGGGCTGGGCCTGAGCTGGGCATTTTAGGGCTGATTGTTTTAGTTATTGGCGGACTGACCTGGATGCCTGTGGCGCGGCTGGTGCGAGCGGGCTTTTTGGCGACTAAAGAGAAAGGGTTTGTGCAGGCGGCGCGATCGCTGGGCGCAGGTCCGATTCGCATTGCTGGGCGGCATATTTTGCCCAATGTCATCGGCCCTGTTATCGTGGCGGCTACCCTGGGCGTTGGCAATGCCATCATCACCGAATCTACCCTGAGCTTTTTGGGCATTGGCTTTCCGCCTGATGTGCCTACTTGGGGCCGAATGCTGTTCGATGCCCAAAACTATATCGTCAGCGCTCCTCATCTGGTTATTTTTCCAGGTTTAGCCATTTTCCTAACGGTGCTGAGCGTGAACTACGTTGGCGATGGCCTGCGAGATGCGTTGGATGTGCGATCGCGCTAGCGTGGGTCAACTCAATCGCGCTAGCGTGGATTAATCCAACCGCGCTAGCGGGGGATAGCAAAACGCAAAACCTATTTTGTTGTTGGGTTTGGCGATCGCCGCTTGACAATAGCCATCACTATGTAGTAATGCACCGAAAACAAAAGCGATAGAAAGATCTGCCCGCCCCAAAAGCCATGCCAAAACTCAAAAGACTCTTCTCCCCAGTAAGCCGATGCCATTGCTACCAGCATAATTCTAGGAACATTTGCCACTAGCGCTACGGCAATGCCCATAGCGAGAATAAGAGACGATTTCCAAAACGACTGCTTAAAAAATAGCGCCATCAATAGGCTAGCAACGGCTGCAATACAAGCAAGATCGTAGCCACTGCATCCCCAGTTCACATCAACGCTGCCGCCTGGTAGCGTAATTATCGTCCAGTTTGCCTCTGCCGACTGCCCAATCAATCGCAGCCCAACGCCGCCGCTCCAAGCCATGAATCTCTCTAGCATCGCTGGCGGCGTAAATGCTTCCCACAGAGTTTTCCCGACCGCAGTCGGTTGAGGAAACAGCCCCAGTGCAATCAAGAAAATAGAAGCTGGGCATCGGCTAAAAAATGAAAGGCCCCAAGTGCTGAGGGCAATACCGACCAAAATCATCAGCCAAATTAGTTTTTGAGACCATTCTGTAGAAGCAGCGAAGGGCACAACCCCAATCCCAGCGATCAAAATTAAATGCCCTAGCCAGCGGTCTTCACTGGATGCTCTTAGCCGACTTAAGGCGCTACGCTGCACCCATAGCTGGTAAATGCCTAAGGCAAAAGCAGCCGTCAATAAAAGGCTAGCAGCACCCTGCAGCGTCCCTTGAATAACGTCGTATAACCAAACTGGCCAAAATATAAAGCCGATCAAAAGGCCGAGCGTGACTAAGCGGCTATGACGAGTACGCAAACTCGCTTGTAACAGGTCATTAAAAATACGCTTGGGTATCTGCGTTTTCATGCTATTACCCTCTAAAACGAGCGATATCCATGCCAGATCGCCCTAGCCCTAGCAGCCCTACGCCGACTATCAAGAGATTGCCGATATTGGAAGTGCCTGTCTTGATAGCGGTATTCTTGGCGCTCTTTCTTAAAGAGGTTGCCTGCTGCGTAAGCTGCTGTGAAGCATACTTTAGGGAATCAACATCAGCACCTGCAGGTAGCTGGGTGGGGTTGGCTTTGGCGGCCTGAATTTCGGTTTTAATCTGCGACTCTTGAGCGTTGATTGCACTGGCTGACTGCCGACTGAGGCTAATGCTATCAGCAATTGATAAAGGGCAAAGTAAAAAAAACATTACGCCTACCGTCATAGATAGCTTTGAAGCTAGCAGTAAAGTGCTTCTGCTAACGTTAGCGCTGCCAAAAACAAGCAAGGCCAGCCCAAACAACAGAATGATACTGCGGTTGGCGGCTTCTTGAATTACACCAATGCGCCATTCTATGCTGTTTTGCAGCGGCAGCACTAGCATGACCATATCGAAAATAAACCCTGTGATACAAACTAGGCCAATAATCCGACAGATGTTTTTCGCGCCATAAGGAGCTTCAACAAACTGTCTAGGGGCCGATCCTGCGATGTAATTCATATGATGGAAGAGGAAAATAAAGAGCTAAAAGGCTGCCTGCTCGCTTAGCTAACAGTGAATGGTAGCCGACGCAGAGAAGTGGGTAGTGCAAAAAATATTTTTATCCCATGGCTTTTTTGTAAAGCAACGAAATAGGTAATACATAAATAAACGATGACCTATAACAATTAATCTTGAATCTAGAAAAAAATAATGGGTGCTTTCACTGAAATTTTCACCATTTTTGAGCAGGCTCCTAATAATTTTTGGTTAGTTTCCAAATCAAGTTACTTTTGTATGTCATCTGGGTATTAAAAGATCGCTCGGCTGTCGTTTGGCGGCTTTGGGCAGTAAGCGACTTGAGCAAGCGTCAGTAGATTTGATCTTTTGCTCAGTTGGTTTTGGGTGAGTTTGCCATTCAATTTTAAGTTCAAGCAGTTGTTTTACCGATGACGTTCAAAAATGTATTTAGGCGGTTTTCAAGCCGCCTCTAAGCCCATGGTGACAATGAGAATAAAATGGCGGCAAACTTTATCCGTTGGGCTGTGGGCTACTATGGCTAGCGGCCTTTCTGTAGCGAATGGAATGATAGGCCAAGCGATCGCCGCCGAGCCCTTAACGCTGCCCATGCTGCCCGCCGCCGCAGCGCCCGCTGCTGTTTCGCCGGCTGCTTTTGCAACCACTCAGCTCAATGATGCTTATGTGCTAGGGCCAGGAGATGTGATTGCCATCAATATCTTCAACGTGCCGGAGTACAGCGGTAGCCAGCAGATATTGGCAGATGGCTCACTAAATTTGCCAGCGATTGGTTCGGTGAATATCAATGGTTTAACGATTCAAGAAGCTGGCAGCGCTATTTCTGTCGCCTATCGCGCTGAGCTGCGCTACCCTCAGGTAACGGTTGTATTGCAAAAGCCTAGACCCTTAAGAGTCGCCATCTCAGGCGAGGTAGGTCAGCCCGGTCTCTATACGCTTACCGCTGCTGAAGGCGCTCAGGTTCCAACGGTAGCTCAAGCCTTGCAGATGGCAGGGGGCGTTACCCAAGCTGCCGACTTACGCAGCGTACAGCTTCGCCGCCTGAATGGTCGTGGCCCAGAGCAGGTGGTTAGGCTCGATTTGTGGCAGCTATTAAGCAATGGTGATGTGCAGCAGGATTTGCCGCTGCGAGATGGCGATGCAATTGTAATTGGCGAAACCACTGGGGTTGATATTGCTGAGACTAATCGTCTGTCGGCTTCTAACCTGGCTTCTAATGTGGCGCAGCCGGTGACGGTGGCGGTGGTGGGTGAGGTTTTTCGCCCAGGGGCTTATGAGTTCGCGGGCGGCGGGCAAAACGGTGGACGGACGACGGTTACTCAGGTTGTGCAAAAAGCAGGCGGCATTAAGCCTTCTGCCGATCTTCGTAATATTCAGGTGCGAAGGCTGACTAGAAGCGGATCTGAGCAGATGATTGATATCGATCTTTGGGCGCTCTTAATCTCTGGTGATATCAGTCAAGACTTGGTGCTTCAGCAAAGCGATACGGTGGTGATTCCGGTGGCGACGGAGAAAACGCCTAGTGAGGTGGCTCAGCTAGCGGCGGCTAATTTTTCACCGGATGAAGTAACTGTCAATATTGTCGGCGAAGTTGAGCGGCCTGGTGCGCTAAAAGTGCCGCCTAGTACAACGCTTAATCAAGCCGTGCTAGCAGCCGGTGGCTTTACCCAAAGAGCGACTGAGACGGTTGAACTGCTGCGACAAAATCCTGACGGCAGCGTCACCCAAAAGCAGGTTGAAGTTCACCTTGAAACGGGAATTGATCCAGAGGAGAATCCGCTCATTTTAGACAATGATGTGGTGGTGGTAGGTCGTAACGGGCGGGCTAGATTCCAGGATTCTGTTGGGTCTGTTTTGAGCCCGTTGCTACAGCTAGTGTCGCCCTTTAACCTGCTTCGCGGACTGTTCTAGTTTGACGTTCTTTTATTTTTATCGTGCGATCGCATGGAATCTTTTCAAGCCTCCCTCCCTTCAGCTACGCTCAACGGCAATGGCAATGGTAATCACAACGGTTTCCCCACTGTGCCAATTGCGCTGCCTCGACAAGAGCCCTCTTCGATGCTGGCTGCTTGGCAGCTAAATGCGCAGCAGGAAGAAGATACCGATCTCCGTAATGTACTAGCCATTGTGAAGCGGCGCGCTTG
>JBARVS010000308.1:0-3033 GCA_049646385.1 Phormidesmis sp.
CTCTAGTGGCATCGGAGACCACAAAAACCCATCAGCCGCTGCGCCGCCTTCGGGTTTAGATGCTTGCCATACGAACATCACCTGAAATAGGGGCGAATGGCTCCAATTGCGGGGAATGTCTAATGCATCTATGACTTGCTCAAAAGGAACGTCTTGGTTAGCGTAGGCGGCTAGCGCAGTTGTGCGAACTTGTTGGAGTAGTTGGGTAAAGGTGATTTCGCCGGAGGAATTACTAGAGGAATCACTAGAAGACTTATCGGAGAAATCGCCCCGTAGCACGAGCGTGTTTACAAACATGCCTAAAACACCTTCCAGTGGAGCCTGTGGGCGATTCGAGACTGGCGTTCCTACTACCACATTTTCCGCACCACTGTAGCGATATAGCAAGCTCTGAAAAGCGGCCATCAGCGTCATAAACACCGTTGCATTCTGCTGTTGACTGAAGTGTTTTAGCTGCTCGCTCTGCTGAGGCGTTAGCTCAAAATGATAGCTGCCGCCTTCAAACTGCTGAGCGGCTGGCCTGGGATAATCGGTCGGCAATGGGAGCAATGGGGGTAGGTTGGCGAGCTGCTGTTGCCAGTAGCGGAGCTGTTCTGCGGTATCTAGATTTTGTTGCCATGCTGCATAGTCTACATACTGAACCGTCAGGGGCGGCAGAGCTACAGATTGCTGTGCCTCAAGCCGTTGATAAATATAAATCATCTCTCGCATGAGGATGCTAACAGAATCAGCATCGGCGATGATGTGATGCAAGACTAATGAAACAATGTGGGTTTGCGCTTCTGTGCGAATAACCGTGACTCGCATGAGTGGAGCCTGCGCTAAGTCGAAAGGCTTCCTGGCCTCAGTGGTTAATCTCTCTTCGATTTGCTGCTTGGATAAGGCATCGTGACCAGCTTCTACCAGTAAAATTTTAGGTAAAATTTTGGGCGTAACGTTTTCTAAAATGTTTAGGCTTGCCTGCCCATTCACTGAGTGGAAGGTAGAACGCAACCCTTCGTGCCGCTGACACAGAATTATAAAGCTTTCTTCTAGTAATGGCACAGAGAGGGGGCCAGATAAGCGTAGGGCAGCAGGAATATTGTAAAAGGGATTATCGGGTTCTAGCTGTGCGAGAATCCATTGCCGCTGCTGAGCAGAGGAAAGCGGTAGCGGGGATTGGCGATCAATCGGTTGAATGGGTGTGAAGGGGGATTTTTTGAGCGTGGCGGCGATAGTGGTGTCGATAGTGGCGGCGAAGGCTGAGAGGGTTGGGTTTTCGAAGAGCGATCGCAGCGGCACAGACACCTCAAAAATGGGGTGGAGTCGTGCGATCGCCCTCGCTGCTAACAGAGAATGTCCACCAATCTCGAAAAAATTATCAGTCGCGTTTATCTCTGAAATGTTGAGTACATCTGCCCAAACAATTGCCAGCAGCCGTTCGGTTTCCGTTTGCAGCGGAGATTCTGTTGTAGATTCTGCCATAGATTTTCTAGTCTCTGGCATGGGGAGCGCTTTGCGGTCGATTTTTCCATTGGGCGTTAGCGGAAAGTCTGAGAGTAAAACATAAGCCGTTGGCACCATATAGGCCGGTAGCTGTTGGCTGAGGGCTTGGTGAAGTGACTGGGGCGTAGTCGCTCGGTCGAGGTGGGGCAAAATTTTGCAGTAGGCTACTAGATGAGGCTCGTCATCATCAGCACTGAGCATTACGAGCGACTGATTCACATCGGGGTGGCTGTTGAGAACGGCCTCAATTTCGCCGAGTTCAATCCGAAAGCCACGTAGCTTGATTTGATGGTCAAGCCGACCCATGTATTCGAGAGTGTTATTGGGATGGCAGCGAACAAGATCGCCAGTTTTATAAAGGCACAGCGAACGACACACCGTAGGTTGGGTTGAGTTCCCGAAACCCAACCCCAACCCCAACAAACTCGCATCAACAAACCGCCCAGCCGTTAGATCGTCCCGGTTCAAATACCCCTCGCTCAAACCCACACCACCAATATAAAGCTCACCCGGAACGCCAACAGGCACAAGCTGTTGCTGCCCGTCAAGCAAATAAAACTCGGTGTTGTCAATCGGGCCACCAATGGGAACAAAGCCCTCTTGTAGCAGACCTGGATCAATGCGAATAGCGCTCGACCAGATTGTGGTTTCAGTTGGCCCGTAAAGATTCCAAAGTTCCAGGCAGCAGGGCAAAAGCTGCTGGGCGAGTGGACAGCCAAGCGCTTCACCGCCGCAGAGGATTTTGAGCTGGGGTAAGCCTTCCCAGCCCGCATCTAGCAGTAAGCGCCAGGTGGCGGGCGTGGCCTGCATAATGGTGATGTCGTCGTTTTTTAGCTGGGCGATGAGGCGATCACTCTCTCGAACCGTTTCCGCACTGGCGATCGCTAATCTTGCCCCAACCGTCAATGGAAGCAACAACTCTAGCGTAGCAATATCAAAAGCTACGGTGGTCACCGCCAAAAAGGTGTCTTCTGCGCTGATACCGGGCGCTTTAGCCATAGAAGCGAGTAAGTTTACCAAGCTGCGATGCTGAATAGGAACGCCTTTAGGTTTGCCCGTGCTGCCGCTGGTGTAGATGATGTAGGCCAGTGCCTGAGCGCTAATTGAAACAGACAGATTTTCTGTAGCATACCGATCAATCTCTTCGCTCTGATCCTTAAGATCGAGCGTAGAGAAACTGAGGTCTGGGATTAGGCTTTTCAAGGAGGCGTCTGATTCTAAGATTAGAGAGACTGCTGAGTCTTGTAAAACCTGTTGTATACGTGCCTTGGGATGCGTAGGGTCTAGTGGAATGTAGGTGCCGCCTAGCTTAAGAACCGCAAGTATGGCGATGACTAGCTCTGCCGAGCGATTGATAGCTAGCGCAATTCGACTCCCCGGTTCTGCGCCCTGAGCGATGAGACAGCGAGCAAGCTGATTGGCTCTGTCGTTGAGCTGTTGGTATGTCCAGGGCTGTTTGAACTGAGAGGAAACGCTGTCGGTCAGGATAAAGGCTGTGGAGAGGGCGATCGCGTCCGGCGTTTTTGCTGCCTGAACTTCTATCAGTTC
>JBARVS010000309.1:0-2147 GCA_049646385.1 Phormidesmis sp.
AGCAGATAGCGCATCTTCAATCAAATGCTCCATCCAAATTATCGTCAAGATCTTCTAAAATGCCCTGACTATCGAGCCTGATAGGATCATCAGCGCAGATGCCATATAGCAGCCCTAAAGAGGGCGAGGCAGCCAGCCGCACTTGAACGGGTTGATAAACCACCGTCGCTTCTACTTCTTGATCCGTAAGGCCAACTGGAATTTCGATGTAAAGAATGCCATCTTGCCCCACATGCCGACGGACTCTAACGCTTTCCATTTTGAATGCCCAAGAGCTGTATCTTTCGATTATATATCGAGCAGGTTTAGCGCTGGCGAGACTCATATCTACGAAGTCATTGAGGGTTTGAAGGAGGTGCGATCGCTAGTCACCCATGAGCCTTTTTTGGTGTTTTGAGAGGCGATCGCTATTATCTTCCAAAGCTAACTTTGTACCGCTCAAGCAGTAGCCAAAATCCCTTACCAACAGCTTGTCATCTACCGCATCTATAGCCACAGGTATCATGATTGTCTCTTTTACAGGCAATCATGATACCTGTGGCTGATGAATGGTGGGACGATAGATTGAGAAGGAGATGGGCTTGCCTCTACGTTGGCGACATTTAGTCAGTCTTGTTTGGTAAGCTTGGTCACTACACCACCACTCGTTCAACGCTGATAAATTCGGGGATGGATTCGTCTTGAAGTTCTTCAATGCACGTTTCAATGACTTCGCGGATATTTTCCATAAGCTCGTCAATGGTTTCACCTTGGCTATAGCAGGCTTTGAGCTGCGGGACTTCGCCAACGTACAAACCATCTTCGTCTTTTTCGATGACTACATAAAATTCTTTACCTTTCATATTTCCATCCTGAGCTTTAAGTTATAGCCATTTTAATAATTTCACTCATTGCGGATTCTTACATGATTGCCTGCTTCGGTTTCGCTAGGTGTTCGCTAAGGTGACGTTGAGCAAGGCGGTTTGTTTTTGAGGGGTAGTATAGATTTGTTGTTATAGGGTATCCCATAAATCCATGGGTCAATTAACTTAGATAGGGGGCGGGTATTTCTTATTCTGTACAATTCCTAACACTATTTACTAAGGGACACTCGTCAAACCTTTTCCTATCCCTTCCGCAAAGGCATCAATGAATTTAGTTATACCCTGTTGTAGAATGTCGGCAACTGAACGTGTGAATTTTGTTAGGTTTTCTTTTTCCTGACTTGTCAGGCAGTTGTCCATTTCTTGCGCTTGCAGCCACTGATCGAATGGTCTATCCGAGCGCACTATCCTTACTAATTCGTCTGCCAGCCACCAAGTCATTACTTGAGGTTCAATTCGCCAGCCGCCAAGTATCTTGTCATCTTTAACAATCAAATCAACTGCTTCTAGATCTCCTATCTCTGGAGCTACATCCCTAAGATCTGAGATAAAAGGTTGCAGCAGAAAGGTTCTTTCCTTAAGCAATTTTTCTGTACTACACAATGCAATAGTTGTGAAGGCTTTTCGAGTAGCTGGCGACCACGTCTGCCAAGCATCTAAAAAATGACTTCTTTGCTCTTGATAAATACTATTACTCATATATGTCCAGCGGGCATAACTTGTTATAATTCCGTCCTCGTATGCCTCCCATAAGGCAGAAGCAGCAACTTGCAGCAGATACGGATGACGGCCAGCAACTGCACGGATGGCTTGATGATCGAAGGAAGAGAAAACGCTGCCTGCCCTTTCAAGCAAGAGAGAAATATCATTTTCTGGAAATCCGCGAAGGGTAATCTCTTTAAATATATTGAAAAAAGGAGAACTGGCAGGATTAATTGCCTGAGTTTTTGTATTTAGCGCGTGAATTGGTTGCCGACTAGCTATAATAAGCGCCATAGATCCACCGCTACGAGAAGATATAGAACGCAAGCCGCCGAAGAATTCCGTACTGTTCAGCACTTGATGATCGACCAACGCATCGAATTCATCAATCATTAAAACGAAACAGAGATTGGCTTGTCTAATAGCTTTGAATAGAGATTCCAACGCAAAGTTACTAAATCTTTCATTTTTGCATTTTTCGTACTTGTCAAGCAAAACTAGGCTCTTATCATCAGCCATAATCTTAGTTTTAATAGGCTCAAGAACATATTCCCAAAACTGCGCTGGAGTAAAGGAAGAACC
>JBARVS010000310.1:0-8786 GCA_049646385.1 Phormidesmis sp.
TGTCGTTGAAGTCGAAGTCGGTAGCGAGTTCGGGGCGAATGGAAACGTTGTCAGCAACGGAAAGCTTGCCATTGACAACAAAGCCGTTGTTGCCGCCGCCAACGCCGACGTAGTTGTAGCTAGGAGCGGTTTGAGCTTGAGCGCCGAAGGGAACTGCGAGAAGAGCAGCGGCAGCAAGACCAAGGGGAGCCCAAATACGAGAGAGTTTCATGGAATTATCCTCAAAAGGTGGTTAGAATAACAACGCGGAAACGTTGAGAGTGATTTGGAACTTCTGTGGCCTCTACACTTTTTTTGTAGGCTCTCTTCTAGATTTCTCTAGGGACGCGACACTTAAAAAGGAAAGGTTGAGAAGGGGGCGAGCGAAAGTGTTGTTTAGGTTTGAAACTTCTGTTTCGTTTCGCATGTTTAAGTTGTATCTTGCGTGACCACGACCTGCGCAAAAGCTATGGACACTTTATGCGAGTGGACTAGCAAATATCTGTGTCTATGGACGTAAAACCGTTGTTTTTAACTGTGCCAGTTGCACTAAATGGTCGATGCAGAACCGTTTGTTTTTAAGGTGCTTTCCGTAGGGCTGCTGTATAGAAAAGTATCTAGCCGTTACTGATATTTTAGGCAGAGCGCTGACTCAAAGGAGAAAAAACATATGAATGGCTTGGTCAAAGGCTCGGATAGCTGCCTGCGCTGTTGGTGGCCGGGTGATAAGGCGGACTATCTGATTTATCACGATGAAGAGTGGGGTCTGCCAGTGGCGGATGACAAAAGGCTATTTGAAAAAATTTGCCTGGAGGGATTTCAGTCGGGCTTGAGCTGGCTGACGATATTACGCAAGCGGGAGAATTTTCGAGCGGCGTTTGACGGATTTGATTTTAAGAAAGTATCTGGCTATAGAGAGGCAGATGTAGAGGGATTGCTGCAAAATAAGGGGATTGTACGCCATCGTCGAAAGATAGAGTCGGTTGTTAATAATGCTGGGCGAGCGATCGCGCTAGCAGACGAGTTTGGTTCACTGGCAGCTTACTTTTGGCAGTATGAGCCGCAGGCCAGCGATCGCCCTAATCGGTGCGACTATACAACGCTAGTGGAACTAGACAAGACTGATGCATCGACAGCGATGAGCCAAGATTTGAAAAAGCGCGGCTGGTCTTTTGTGGGGCCGACGACAGCTTACGCCTTCATGCAGTCGGTGGGGATGGTGAACGATCATGTAGAAGGGTGTGAGTGGCGATTGCCTACCGAAACCCTTCGCCAGCAGTTTCAGCGACCGCTTTCCATTCGTTTAAAGCAAAAATTTTAGCGCTTTACTTAACCCCAGCGTCACGATCAGGGAGAATAGGATTATTAACTTTCTCAAAGCCCTACTGAAGACATTGCCCTATCGCTCTAAATATTTTGTAGCTTTGAGATAGCCCATACCGTATTAGGACATAGCCCATGACAGCAACCCAAGCTAAGCCCCAAACTGCCTTTCCGATTGATTTAGGTGCCTACCAGCGAATTGAACTCGATCCCTCTACCAGCCAGCTGACTGACGAGCAGCGTGAGGCGCTCACCGCGAACATTCAGCTCTGCCGCGATGCCATCGTGTTTTTTACCGCGACCGGGGGCGCTCGGGGCGTGGGTGGTCATACGGGCGGGCCTTATGACACTGTGCCCGAAGTCATGATTATGGATGCGCTCTTTAGAGGCAATCCTGACAAGTTTGTGCCGACCTTTTTTGACGAGGCCGGTCACCGCGTAGGCACTCAGTATCTGATGGCCGCGCTCAATGGCGATTTGCCTGCTGAAGAACTGATGAAATACCGGGCGGCGGATTCTAAGCTGCCCGGCCATCCAGAACTCGGCCTGACGCCCGGCGTAAAGTTTAGCTCTGGTCGCTTGGGCCATATGTGGCCTTTCGTCAATGGCATCGCGCTGGCAAATCCTGGAAAAACCACTTTTTTACTCGGCTCTGATGGGGCTCAGCAGGAAGGCGATGATGCAGAGGCGGCTCGCTTGGCAGTGGCTCAGGGCATCAATGTAAAGCTGATCATTGACGATAACGATGTCACGATCGCAGGTCATCCTTCGGAGTATCTAAAGGGCTATAGCGTTCAGCAAACCTTGGAAGGTCACGGCTTGAAGGTGCTGGTGAACGATGGTGAAGACATTGACGCGCTGTATGCAAATATCTGCGCGGCAATCAATGAAGATGGCCCAATCGCGGTGATTTGTAAGCGCCCGATGACGGTGGGCATTGAAGGGCTAGAGGGCACTACCCACGGCCATGACGTAATTCCGACCGATTTGGCTATCAAGTATTTGGAAAAGCGCGATCGCCAAGCAGCCGCTGACTATCTTAAGAACATTAAAAAGCAGCCACACAGCTATGACTTCTTAGGCTCTAGCGATGAGCTGGGCTCTAACCGGAATGTGTTTGGTCAGGCGGCGGTTAAAGTGCTGGGCAAAATGAGCGACGCCGAGCGCAAAGAAAAGGTGCTGGTGGTTGACTGTGACCTGGAAGGATCGTGCGGGCTAAACCACATTCACGAAGCCTATCCTGAGATTTTCGTTAGCGGCGGCATTATGGAGCGGGGCAACCTCTCGGCGGCAGCGGGCTTTGGCATGGAAAAAGGCAAGCAGGGCATTTTTGCGACCTTTAGCGCCTTTTTAGAAATGTGCATTTCTGAAATCACCATGGCGCGGCTGAACAAGGCCAACCTGCTGTGTCACTTCTCCCACTCTGGGATTGACGACATGGCAGATAACACCTGCCACTTCGGTATTAACAACATGTTTGCCGACAACGGCCTGGACGACAGCTATGAGACTCGTCTGTACTTTCCGGCTGATGCCAAGCAGATGACAGCCTGCGTCAACAAAGTTTTCAACGATCCGGGCCTGCGGTTTATCTTCTCTACGCGGGCAAAGGTGCCGATGCTGCAAGACGATAGCGGCAAGGATCTTTACGGCGATGGCTATACTTTCGTGCCTGGGAAAGATGACGTGGTGCGCGAAGGCACCGATGGCTACATCGTGAGCTTTGGCGATGGCCTGTACCGCGCGTTAGATGCGGTTGAGCGCCTGAAGAAAGAAGGGTTGAACATTGGCCTGATTAACAAGTCTACGCTGAACGTGGTTGACGAGCAGATGTTAGAGAAGGTCGGCAGCTCGCCTTTGGTGATGGTGGTTGAGTCGTTTAATGAGAAAACTGGCCTTGGCGCTCGCTACGGCACTTGGCTGCTGGAGCGCGGCTATACGCCTAAGTTTGCTCACGCGGGTACGCATGAGGAAGGCGGCGGTGGCCTCTGGGAGCAGTTCTACCATCAGGGACTAGATCCTGAGAGCATTATGCAAAAGGTGAAGAAGCTGGCTGGAAAATAAGCTAAATAGCTAGATTTGGCGGTCTGAATGGAGTCCTTTTGACCTTGCAGTTGAGAGGACTTCGTTTTTTGCGGTGGATTAGGGGTGTATGATCTAGGTAGGTATACTTATTAGTTTTTGGGAGCGATCGCCTCATGGCCGCAGAATATATTGCAGATGAAGCCGCATTTGATGCGCTGATAAAAGACGAGCCAGTGGTAGTAGTAGACTGCACCGCTAGCTGGTGCGGCCCTTGCAAGCTAGTCGCGCCCTTGATGGATCAGCTCGCCGATGAGTATGACGGTAAGGCGAAGGTGATGAAGCTAGACTTGGACGATAACAAGGCGGTGGCAAAACGATTTGGCATCCGCAGCATTCCGGCGGTGATGATGTTTAAAGATGGCGAGCTAATGGATACGCTGGTGGGCGTAAAGCCTTACTCTACGTTTAGTGAAGCGGTGACTAGCCACCTGTAGAAACCATCTGTAGAAGAAAGTGTAGAGAACGCTGTAAGGGAGCTTTGATCGATAGTCAAGGCTCCCTTTGCCGATCAAAATAAACGTTGATTGAGGCACTGAATAAGTGCTGTTGAATAATGCCTAATCCAAATAAGCCTGATCCAAACCTGGTCAAATTCTCGCCTCCAACGGTATTCGCGGTTTTAGTGGCGGTTACTTTGGGGATTTTGCTGGTGACCGGGTTTGTTTCACAGTGATGGGGCGTAACTTTTCTGGAACGGGTAGGTCTGGCAATGTATTCGATGCTGGCTGGCTTTGGGTAGAGTAGTCTCGTCTAAGATTTATCAATATAATTTTGTGAGTTTTGTGTGGGTTAGCACAAGCGTCTTGCCGTTGTAAGGAGTTTTGATATGTGCGGAATTGTAGGATATATTGGCACCCGAGCTGCCAGCGGTATTTTGGTCGAAGGGCTTAAAACGCTGGAGTATCGAGGTTACGATTCGGCTGGAGTGGCGACGATTAGTGAAGGCAAGCTGCAAAGAACGCGGGCCAAAGGCAAGCTCAAAAACTTACAAACCAAGCTAGAGGGCCTTGAAGATCCGGCTCATTTGGGCATTGGCCACACGCGCTGGGCAACCCACGGCAAGCCTGAAGAGCACAACGCCCATCCGCACACCGATACAAAAGAGCGGATTGCGGTGGTGCAAAACGGCATTATTGAAAACTATCGTGAGCTGAGAGCAGAGCTAAAGGTTAAGGGACACGAGTTTCGCTCGGATACCGATACCGAGGTCATTCCCCACTTAATTGCTGAGTATTTAGAGAACCCCTCTGAAGGTGCGGTGCTGCTAGAGCAGTCGGCGCTGCTAGAGGCGTCTCGGCAGGCAATGACTCGGCTAGAGGGGGCTTTTGCGATCGCCATCATCTCTCTAGACTTTCCCGACGAACTCATCGTGGTGCGTCAGCAAGCGCCTTTGGTGATCGGCTTCGGCCAAGGCGAATTTTTCTGCGCCTCTGATACGCCCGCTATCATGCCCTACACCCAAGCCGTACTGACGCTAGAGAACGGCGAAATTGCTCGCCTTACCCCGCTGGGCGCTGAAGTGTACGACTTTGCCGGACATCGGCTGAAAAAGTACCCGCGCACCTTGAACTGGAACCCCATCATGGTGGAAAAGCAGGGATTTAAGCACTTTATGCTCAAGGAAATTTACGAGCAGCCAGGGGTGGTGCGCACTTGCTTAGAAACCTATTTAAATACGAGCTGGGAGCCAGAGAGCGGCCAGTCTCCAATTCAGCTAGCGTTGCCCGATGCGCTGCTAGATGACATTGAGCATATTCAAATTTTGGCCTGTGGCACAAGCTGGCACGCTGGCCTAGTCGGTAAACATTTGCTAGAGCAGGTATCTGGGATTCCTACTTTTGTGCAGTATGCCTCTGAGTTTCGCTATGCGCCTGCGCCGCTAATGCCCAACACGCTGACCATTGGGGTCACGCAGTCGGGTGAAACAGCCGATACTTTAGCCGCGCTAGATATGGAGCAGTCTCGTCGGGCTCAGAGTGGAGATAGCCGATATGCACCGCGTATGCTGGGCATTACCAACCGCGCCGATAGCTCTTTGAGTCGGCTGGTGCCTCACATTATAGATACCAAAGCAGGGATGGAAATCGGCGTAGCGGCGACGAAAACGTTTGTCGCTCAGCTCATGTCGTTTTACTTTTTGTCGCTGGAGCTGGCCTATCGGCGAAAGTCAATTTCGCTGGCGCGGCTAGGGGAAATTATTGACGGAATGCGGCAGCTCCCGGCTCAGCTAGAGATGGTGTTAGAAAGCCAAGAGCGCTATGTAGAGGAGCTGTCTCACGACTTTTCTGAAACGCGGGACTTTATTTTTGTCGGGCGCGGGATCAACTACCCGATCGCGCTAGAAGGGGCGCTGAAGCTCAAAGAGATTAGCTACATTCACGCCGAGGGCTACCCGGCGGGTGAAATGAAGCATGGGCCAATTGCGCTGCTTGATGAGAAAGTGCCAGTCGTGGCGATCGCCACCAAAGGCAGCGTCTATGAAAAGGTGCTCTCCAACGCGCAGGAAGCCAAAGCCAGAGACGCTAGGCTGATTGGCGTAGTGCCGATGAACGATGCGGATGCAGAAGAAACCTTTGATGCGCTGCTGCCTGTGCCGGATGTCGATGAGCTGCTTTCGCCCGTGCTGACGGTGGTGCCTGTGCAACTGCTTTCTTATCACATCGCCGCCAGACGCGGCCTAGACGTAGATCAGCCGCGCAATTTGGCTAAGTCTGTGACTGTGGAGTAGCTGCCTACACAACCTAAAGCGAAAAATGTAATATATGATACAGAAATCTCAGGATAATCTCATGCAACTCTGACAGTTAGCTCAGGTTGCGCTCAGGGGAGTCTCAAGGGCGGCTGTCATTCTACATAGGTATCGAACCCGATAAACCGTACTAACTTTAGGAGATTCCCTATGAAACACCTTATCCTCTCAGCTTCACTAATCGTACTGAGTGCTGCGGCCTTAGCCCCGGCTGCATTTGCTAGGCAGCAGGCATCTACGCCCAGTAGCCTGTCAGAAAACGCAACGATTACCGATTTGGTTCAGTACAATCGCGATGTGCGAAATAAGAAGTAGTCACACCTGGGCGTTTAATGCCTGTGCTTAGGTGGTGAGACTAGGTGCCCAGACTTGCTTCTATGAGTTTTGGCACCTTTTGTTTTGACAGCTGAACTATTAAGCAAATGACTGTATGGAGACTAGAACGCTACGCGAAGGGCTTGGCTGATATCTCGGAATGGCACAACTAACTGGTAAGGGTTGTATGAGACAATTTTGATGAAACGATGTAGCCTCAATGGGCGCTACTGTCATCAAGGATTTTCTCAACCATGAAAGCAATTGTCGTCGGCAGCGGTGGACGCGAACATGCGCTGGCCTGGAAGCTGCTGCGATCGCCCATAATTACCGAAGTTGTCTGCATTCCTGGCAACGGCGGCACGGCCCTGCTAGCGGGCGCTCGCAACGTCGCGATGACCACCGTCGACGCCGATGGCATTGCCCGATGCGCCCTGGTCAACAACATGGCCTTTGTGATCATTGGGCCCGAGCAGCCCCTCGCCGATGGGCTAGCCAACACCCTCCGCGCTCAGAACATAAAAGTATTTGGCCCCAATCAAGACGGCGCGCAGATTGAGTCGAGCAAGGCATGGGCCAAGGCGCTGATGGCTGATGCAGGGGTGCCGACGGCAGCAGCAGCCGTGTTTACAGATGCGCAGAGTGCGATCGCCTACGTACAGCAGCAGGGCGCGCCGATTGTAATCAAAGCCGATGGGCTTGCTGCTGGCAAAGGCGTGACGGTAGCGATGGCAATGGACGAAGCGACTTTAGCCATTGAAGCCGTTTTTAGCGGACAGTTTGGCGCTGCGGGCAGTCGCGTTGTCATTGAAGAATTTTTGCAGGGGCAGGAGGTATCTGTACTCGCCGTGACAGACGGGGTGACCATTAGGCCGCTGCTGCCCGCTCAAGATCATAAGCAGGCCGGGGAAGGCGATACCGGGCCAAATACGGGCGGTATGGGAGCCTACGCGCCTACGCCCGTGATGCCCAGTGACCTGTTAGCGCGCGTCCAGTCAGAAGTTTTGGAGCCCACCCTAAAAGGCTTGAGAGCCAAAGGCATTGACTATCGCGGCGTGCTGTATGCAGGGCTAATTGTGACGCCCGCAAGTGAGCTAAAGGTCATTGAGTTCAACTGTCGCTTTGGCGACCCTGAAACGCAGGCGGTGCTGCCGCTGCTAGAGACGCCGCTAGAGGAAATTATCTTGGCCTGCTGTGAGCAGCGGCTTGCTGATTTGCCGCCTTTGGTGTGGACTGAGGGCGCTTCGGCCTGCGTGGTGATGGCCGCGCAGGGCTATCCCGGCAGCTATAAAAAGGGCCTGTCGATTGATGGCATTGGTACGGCTGAGTCGGAAGATCTGAGCATAGTGGTGTTTCATGCGGGCACCCGGCTTAGTCAGGATGGGCTCAAAAGTACGGGCGGCAGAGTGCTGGGGGTGAGTGCGATCGCGCCAACGTTTGAAGGGGCGATCGCCAAAGCCTACCACGCCATTAATAAAATTGACTTCCCTGGCAGCTACTATCGTCGCGACATTGGCCACCGGGTTAAAGGCACTAAAGGACAAAGGCACCGCCCTCTAGACTGTCAACACCGTTTAGAATAGAGAACAATCGGCAGGGCAAACTGAGATAGATTATCTCTTGTGCCGCTGCTCGTTTAACTACTCGCCAATGGCCAGCGCCATGCAATTTTTCAGCCAACTCAAAGCATTATTTGCCAGATGGTGGAGCGAATTCACTCTGCAGACGCGACTGATGGCTGGTGCCACCCTGCTGGTGTCGCTGATCATGAGCGGCCTGACCTTTTGGGCGGTGAACACCATTCAGCAAGACGCTCAGCTTAACGACACTCGCTTTGGTCGCGATATTGGTCTGCTGCTGGCCGCTAACGTTGCCCCCCTGGTTGAAACCAGCGATCGCTCAGAGCTAGCCCGCTTTTCCTACAGCTTTTACGAAAATACTTCCAACGTCCGCTACATGCTCTACGCCGATCAAGACGGCGAAATTTTCTTTGGCATTCCCTACTCCGAGCCCGCCGTTCAAAACTCCCTGACGCTGCGGCGACGCATGAAGCTGCCCACTAACTACACCAGCAGCGCCGATGCGCCGATGGTACGCCAGCACATTACACCCGCAGGCATGGTTACAGACGTGTTTGTACCGCTGACGATTAAGGGCCAGTACAAAGGCATGTTAGCGATGGGCATCAACCCCAACCCTACCGTCGTGGCCTCCTCTCATCTCACTCGCGATGTCACCATTGCGGTGTTTGTATCCATTTGGGTGATGGTCATTTTGGGCGCGGTGATTAACGCGCTAACCATTACTCAGCCGATTAAAGAGCTGCTGCTAGGCG
>JBARVS010000311.1:0-4018 GCA_049646385.1 Phormidesmis sp.
GCGCTAGCAAAGCGTCGATAGCGTTAGTGAATATGCTCATAAACACCTGAGAAAGCTGACCTGAAAAGCCCGAGACAGGAGGCAGCTTGCCATAGCATCGCTTAATTTCAATCGGGCTAGTTAGCCGACTTTTGAGCAGCCGCAGCGTTCCCTCTAGCAGGGTGTTGAGATCAATGGGGCGAGGATGCACCTCATCAATATGGCAAAAGTTTTGCAGGCTGGTTACTAGCTGCCTGAGGCGGTGGGCTCCACCTCGAACGCTTTTGACGACAGCAGGAAAGTCACTGCGCAAATAGTCAAACTCAATGTCTTCTTTAAGCTGAATAATGTCGGCAGATTCGTCAGGCAAGGCGGCTTCGTACGCACAGATTAAAGCTGCCTGCTGCTGGGCATAATCTTCGATATAGCCAAGATTTCCCCAAATGAAGCTTACCGGATCTAAAATTTCGTGC
This sequence comes from Phormidesmis sp., assembly GCA_049646385.1. Classification (GTDB taxonomy): domain Bacteria; phylum Cyanobacteriota; class Cyanobacteriia; order Phormidesmidales; family Phormidesmidaceae; genus Phormidesmis. Next base: position 453 of record JBARVS010000311.1, read on the forward strand.
GCGACGCCATCTACTAGCTGGCCCAACGCAGCCATCTTTTCGCTTTGCAGGAGCTGCATTTGCAGCCGCTCATAGCGAATTTGGGTTTCAATGCCCCGAATTTGCCAGTGAGCAACATTGAGCACACGAGCATCTAATAGGTGTAAAGCACCGTTGTGCTCTACCAAAATCGGATCGCCCTGCTGCTCATGAGGCCGCTTAAGCGCCTGCTGAGCCCCGAGCAAAATAGAGGTGCCGCTAGGAATACTTTTAGCCTTTCGATGATTTGCGCTAAGCATCATCCGCACAGAGCCACTGCCTAATAAAATGGTATGACCTAGCCGCAGCCAGCATTCTAAAAACTGCTGTCGCGATAGTACGCCCACTTGATCAGCTTCTACAATTATCACCCCTGGCAAATCAGGAAGCTGAATAAACTGTTCTATCAGGCTGGCGATGGCGTAGTTGGCGGTAACTGAAAAGCTATAGCGTGGCAAATCGCTAAGGCGAGAGTGGATACCTAAAGATTTGGCTGCGCTTTCTATCAGCTCAGGAATAGGTGCCTTTCCCTGGGCTAAATTTCCCTGGGTTAAGTTGTTAGTGGGTTTAGCGTTCTGGGGCTTAGTGGCGTACATAAAAAACAGCTAACGGACTAATTCATCATTAGAGATCGGCATTGGGCTCAGTGTGCCCGCAAAAGATTTTGGGGCTTGTATGAAAAGTAAGATTTTATGAAGGGAAAGGCATGATGAGCGCTAATTTACGGACTAATCTACCAGCGAACCTACGGGGCGGGCTAAGAATTGTTTCCTTGATTCCGAGCGCTACGGAGATTGTTGCTAAGCTGGGCTACGAGCGCTTTTTGGTGGGGCGATCGCACGAATGCGACTATCCGCCTAGCGTTAGCAACCTACCTATTTGCACGGAGCCTAAGTTTGACCCTCACGGCACCAGCGCCGAAATTCATGAACGGGTCAGCGAACTGTTAGCCTCCGTACTGAGCGTATATAGGGTAAAAACGTCAGTCTTGGCTGAGCTGCGGCCCACCCATATCATCACTCAAGCTCAGTGTGAGGTCTGTGCGGTGAGCCTGAGCGATGTAGAGAAAGCGGTGACGGATCTAGCCGCAGGTGGTTTAGAAGGTGAGGCTATTCAAGTCGTTTCTTTACAGCCTGAGCGGTTGGCAGATGTGTGGACGGATATGGCGCGTGTTGCAGCGGCGTTAGATAGTTCAGCCGAAAGTAAGGTGAGTGCCGCAGCGGTAATTGATGGGTTAAAAGCGCAGTTGCAGCCGAAAGCCGTAAGCGGTTCTCGGCCCAAAGTTGCCTGCATAGAATGGACTGAGCCTTTAATGGCGGCGGGCAACTGGGTGCCAGAGCTAGTGGCGATCGCCGGCGGCACAGACTGCTTAGGCAAGGCAGGCACCCATTCCAAATGGATGAGCTGGGATGATTTAGCGGCGGCTGATCCAGATGTGATTGTGATCATGCCTTGCGGCTATGACATGGAGCAAACCCGACAGGCTGCCGAAGAGCTGGCGGCTCATGCCGAATGGTCACAGCTAAAGGCGGTAGAAAACAAACGGGTATATTTAACCGATGGCAATCAATATTTCAACCGACCCGGCCCCAGGCTAATAGAATCCGGCGAAATTTTGGCAGAGATCATCAAAGGAAACCCAATTAATCCAAACCGACACACCCCCGGTTGGACGATCCTATAGGAGCGCACCCTCATAGTTACCCTTGCCGATTTTAGCAGTGCGACTGTGGGATATTCTATGCCATGGATTTTAAAAGGCTCAAGACGATTTTTTCTTGCTCGTCTAGCCACTCTGCATAGGTGCTGTCGGCTTGAGCCTGTTTAATGGCTTCGCTAAGCTGCTTGATTAGCTCACCTGCGAGATAATTTTCTGGAACGAGGGGATGAACGTAATATTTGCGACAGGTAGCGGGGCGGTTGCCCAATTGAGCGGCGGCAGCTTTAATCGCGGCTACGACATTTTGCTTAGCCTCGGTTTCTTTTTTCCACTCGCCTAGCTGGTATAGCGTATCGGTGGCAACGTTGGTACCCGCCCAAGTCCGAAAGTCTTTAGCGGTAAAGTCTTCTCCCATAACGCTATGAAGATAGTCATTAACATCGCCAGAGTCAACGGTTTGACGGTTGCCGTCTTCGTCGTAATACTGAAAAAGCTCGTATCCAGGAATGTCGCGACAGTAACGAACGACCGCAGCTAGCTTAGGATCACTGATGTGAATATCGTGCTCTACACCGCTTTTGCCCTTGAAGTGAAAGTCTATTTCGCCTTTGTGAATGTCTACGTGGCGATCGCGCAACGTCGTCAACCCATAGGACTGGTTGCGCTTGGCATACTGCACGTTCCCCACCCTAATCAGCGTGCGATCCAACAGCTGCACAACAGCGGCGACCACCTTCTTACGAGAGAAATCGGGCAGGCTCAAATCAGCTTCAGTCTGCTCACGCAAAGCAAGCAAAGCCAGTCCAAAGGGCACCATGCGGTCAAACTTTTGCAGATTCCGAACTTTTCTCCAAGCGGGGTGATAGCGATATTGCTTGCGACCCTTCGCATCGCGACCCGTCGCCTGCAAATGCCCATTAGGATCTGGGCAAATCCAAACATCTTCCCAGTTGGGCGGAATCACCAGCGCTTCAATTCGGTCACGCTCAGCAGCAGATTGGAGGCGACTTCCACCGGGTAATACATAGCTAAATCCTTTGCCCCGTCGCTGACGACAAATGCCTACCATGCGATCGTCAACGTAGCGCAGCCCAGCGGCCTCGGCAACTTTCTCAGGAGACTCTTTCATGACTTATCGAAACGGATGCCTTTGTCCTTATAAAAGTGCCAGCAAAACTAGCCAAGAAATGCAATTTTACTTTGATGAAAGCAAGACTTTTTGTCCTTACGCTCAAAATTGACAGAGTAAAATTCTGTAGCTTTGCCCTCATTCAAATGCTAAAAGAGCTAGTAGCCTATAAAAATAGCCATGCTAGATGAGCCAATTATTTCAAAGCTTTCTAGCAAGGCTATTAAAACGGTCTTAAAAACTGCTTTGCTTCCTTAAAATCTTTTAAGACTTAAGGGAACAAAATATCCTATCTGGCTTCAGTGCCCTGGTTAGGACTACCCGCAATCTTACCGTCGTTGCCCGGTGCTTCAGGCTCAGCGCCATCGCGAGTGTCTGTGTTGGAGCCTTGGCCAGTTTTGCGGGTTTCGGGGTTTAGCGTTGTTTGCTTGCCGCTGGTGTCAAGATCAACGTCTTTATTTTCTCGTTCTTTTTTATCGTCAGTAGCCATCATGGTCTCCCGGTATTTGCTTATATTTATTACTCTCAAGTGCTCATTAGATAATTCTTAAGAACACTTACTCATAAGCCTCAATTTAGGAAAAATACCTGTAAAGGGAATCTACCAGGAGAGAGAGGTTCTTCACTAAGCAACCCTGACAAAAGACATATTGTTAGGACAGCACGCTAAGCCTGAAAAAATCAACTCAGGCCCGTCAAATACGCTTTTATTGCTAGGTCAACTATTGCAAACAGCCGTTGCTCGGCGCAGTAAGATCC
>JBARVS010000312.1:0-3808 GCA_049646385.1 Phormidesmis sp.
TATTCAACACTATTCAACAGTTGAATAGCGTGTTGAATAGTGAAAACGCTGATGGTCAAAGCGATAGAGGCTATAGTCAACAAAATATAATTTGTAGTGGGAATAGTGAACCATCGCAAATTTCGACACAAGAGCATGTGCCAGTGCCCTGTGTCGAAAATTTTGTGCAAAGGGTACCCCCCACAAAGGGGGAAGTTGTTGACTATAGCCCTCAAACGCAGGTATATCAAGAAAGCTATATTCAACACGCTATTCAACACCCCCAAAGTTGTGGACTAAGTTCGACAACTGTCGAAGGGGAATTTTTGTCAAATGGTGTGACACTTGCTTCAGAAGATCCGAGTTGGGACGAAACGGTATCACCGGCAAACATTTTGGAACCCAACTTTGAGGCTGGCGATCTCGTTCGGTATATCGGCACAAATGAGGGTAAGCGGTTCGTTTGTGGTCGGAAAAAGCTCGTCATTCAATCCGTAGCGGACAATTCTGCTGTCGTCGAACACCGCAGCTTTAATACGCCTCACACGATTCCGCTCGCTGCCCTGGTGAAGGCGAAATAGTTTGACTAGGCAGCGTGGCAGGCGTGGGGGTGTCAGCGTCACCGCTCGCGGTGGCATCCTTCGCCTGCGCTGGTCGTATAAAGGCAAACGTCAGCATCTGTCTTTGCAAATCCCTGATACCGCTCGCAATCGCTCTGTCGCAGCTGAAAAGGCTCGTCAAATAGAGGCTGACCTAGTGAGCGGGGACTACGATGACACGCTCACCCGCTATCGACTAGCGCACACCGTAGAGCTGCCAGCACCACATCTGAGCACCGTAGAGCTATTTGAGCTGTTCACCGACTTTAAGCGCCTCGATGGTGTTAGCGGGCAGGCCATCAACACTAAATACAGTGCCTTGCGCTCAAATATTGCTCGGTTGGGCCGCGATATCCTTTCTCTCAATGACGCTCGCCAGCTGGTGCAGCTGCTGCGCGATCGCCAGTCGCCACTGATCGCGAATCAAAATCTATTTCTGCTCAAAAGCTTTGGTAAATGGCTGGTGAATGAGAATTACTTTGCTACCAATTTCTTTGAATCGATTCGCTCTCAGAAGGGCTCAGCCGCAAAAAAGCAAGATCGAACGCCCTTCAGCCGTCAGGAGCTGGCGCTATTTTTGCAAACCATGCGCGAGCATCCCACCGCTGCGCATTACTACGATTTCACCGTGGTCTTATTTTCCTTGGGCCTACGGCCATCGGAAGCCATCGGCCTACGCTGGCGTGATGTCAGCCTATCCCGGCAAGAAATCACGATCAGGGAGTCGCTCAGCCGTTCGCCCAGTGGCAAGTCATCAGGCGCTGCCCGTCAGCGCAAAGGTACCAAAACTGGCAATGTTCGCGTTTTGCCTTTAAATGATCGCCTCATTCACCTATTCACAGGCCGTTGGCATCTGGAGATTGAGCCCGACGAACTAATTTTTACTGGCGTTGAAGGCTTGCCGATTGACGACCACAACTATCGCGAGCGCTATTGGAAAGTTGTCTGCAAAGACGCTGGAATACCTTATCGACCGCCCTACACCGCTCGTCATACGCTGCTTAGCTACGGTATTGAGTATGGTGGCTGGTCGCTGAAGCAGGCGGCTTATATGGCTGGCCACAAAGATATCAAGATGATTGCTGAAACCTACGGGCACCTGATGGATAAGCCTGAGCTGCCCGATTTGGGCGACATTGCGCCCTAACTGCCCCTTATCTGCCCCACATTGCACCTTGACGACAAAAGCCGCCCTCACTAGAGAACGGCTTAAAGCCTTGTATACAAATTGCTTCAAACATCGGAGCGACAGGATTTGAACCTGCGACCCCTACTACCCCAAAGTAGTGCGCTACCAAGCTGCGCTACGCCCCGAAGCGTTAATTTGCTTATAAAGAATAGCACAACCCTGCGTCACGGCAAGGCGATTCTTTTTGGGGGCAAAAGTGCGATCGCGCTAAGAAAACATAGGATGCAAACGACATCTATGCTCACCAGATACTGCCTTCAAGATTTATCGTTTAGAGACCAGCCAAGCGACCTCGCCCCCCGAGCGAAAGCCCGCTCGATTGAATACAAACCCCGCTTCGTAGAAGGTTTGGCCATATCGGTTAATTTCGTTTGAGTCTAGCTTTAGCAGCGCTGCTAGCTCAGAGGTTCTCAGCTTCCAGCCGTTGCTGGCTGCTCGCTCTAGCGATTCGTAGTAAGCCAAGGGGTCAGCAGCAGGCTGCATTTGGGAGGTGATTTCGGCAGCGATCGCACTAATCAACTTCACCATATCTGACTGACTAAGCGCTAGCCCACCTGCGTCTTGACTGGCATTGCTTGCAAGCTGATTACCGCTAACGTCCAAGCCCTTACGCACAATGAACTCAGCGACATTCCCCCCGGTTTGAATAAAGCCGTGCAGCTCATCAAGCAGGACAACTTGTTCATCGCTGACATAGGCGCGATTGCCAATTTTTTCTCGCTCGATGCCCAAATCTGCCATGCGCTTATACACAGCACTTCTAGCAAGTTTGTAGCGATCGCTCAGTTGATTAACCGGAATTCGATCAACATTTCCGCCACTCATGCCTATCCTCTGGACAATCCTCAGGAAATTAAGTTTACATATACCATACATCCTTAGTCCAAAAGACCAAGGTCACACAGACAAAGCAACGCATTTCACAAGGATCAAAGACATTTGTAACAGCCAGCCGCCAGCATTCAGCCTTCTATCCCATGACAAACTCAGCCTTCGTGCTGCTGCCCACCTATCTCCTGCAGACTATCCCAAGGACTATCTACCGCCAAGCTTAGTAGCCATATGACCAGCGGGCGTAATAGCCGCGAGTATCTATGTGCGTAAAAATTGAAGAGCTGGCCAGTCCGCCTCTAGAGCCCCACCAGCTATTAAGCTGGTCATATACGGAGTAGGAATGGACGCCGACGACAACAAAGTCGATGGCATCGCCAGACATATGGCGAGAATACAGAGCACCGCCAACGGCGCGGTTGCTAGCAGGGTCGCGGTACCAGGAATTGACTCGAATAGGGCGGTTGCCCATCCGCGTGCGAACTTCTTCAATCACTCGGGCTACTCGAATAATGCCATAGGTTACGTCGCGGCTCACCGGAATTCGAGATCCGTTTTTGGTTGCTTCGGCCCAAGTGAAATTACCATTAGGAATGATGGGCTCAGAGAGGTAGAAGGTACTGCTAAAACCGGGCAGACGAAAGGGGCCAGTGGGCCTATTGTCAGGCACAGGCGGCTTGGGCGGTTTGATAACAGGCGGCTTTGGAGGCTGGACGACAACGGGCGGCGTAGGATCGGGCACCGGCTGCGGTTTATCTGGCGAATTTTGATCGGGCGTATTATCGACTGGGTTGCCCTCTATCAAAATATCTGGGGCGTAGGCATACCAGTTTCTTAAGTTTTGATCGCCTAGCCCCACCTTTGCCAGCGCGATGCGGACATGATTAGCGTCAGCTTTTTCGCTGTTGGCTAGCTCAAACTCCGTGCCATTTTTAACAAATATTTTTTCTGCCGCAGAAAGCTGCGAGGACAACACTGGCTTGAGCTTAAAGAGAGTATCGCTGATGACTTTGAGCTTGACCGTAGAACCGCTGACTCTCACATCGGGCTGATAGGAATACCAGGTATTACGGTTGTAGGGGCCTAAAAATTTATTGGCTAGGGCAACTTTTAGATGATTGCCCGCCGCTGGCAGGTAGGACTGTAAATCGAACTGTGTGCCGTTTTTAACAAAAATCTTTTCTGCATCAGAAAGCTGTGAGGATAGCTC
>JBARVS010000313.1:0-2836 GCA_049646385.1 Phormidesmis sp.
CTAGCCGTAATCGCTCAGTTCAAAGCTCAGTTCAAAGCCTTGTTCAGGGCTTCAGTCGCGTATCTTAACATTATGGCTCAGCTCCTCGATGGAAAAGCGCTTGCCAGTCAGATTCAAAATGAGCGCTTAGAAAGCATTCAAAATTGGCAAGCCCAGTGCGGTAGACCTCCCGGCTTAGCTGTACTTATGGTGGGTGACAATCCAGCTAGCGCGGCCTATGTGCGAAATAAGGAAAGAGCCTGCGATCGCGTGGGCATTGTTTCTATGGGTAAAAACTTGCCCGAAAATAGTACGCGATCGGCGATCGCTCAAGAAATTCTGGCCCTGAATCAAAACCCTTCAGTAGACGGCATTTTAGTTCAGCTACCGCTGCCTGACCATTTGGACTCGACCGCGCTGCTAAATTTAATCGATCCGGCCAAAGACGTGGACGGGCTGCATCCAATCAACCTGGGTCGGCTAGTCAGAGGTGAGCCCGGTTTGCGAAGCTGTACGCCCGCAGGCATTATGCGTCTGCTGAGTGCCTACAGTATTCCGTTGGTGGGTAAACAAGCGCTCGTGCTAGGGCGCAGTATTTTAGTCGGTAAGCCGATTGGCCTGATGCTGCTAGCGGCTAATGCTACCCCAACGCTAGCCCATTCAAAATCACAAAACTTACCTGAACTGGCCCGCTCAGCCGATATTCTAGTAGCAGCCGTAGGAATTCCCAACCTGATTGGCAAAGACATGGTTAAATCGGGCGCTACGGTGATTGACGTGGGCATTAATCGAGTGAGCGATGCTGACACTGGAAAGTCGAAGCTGGTAGGCGATGTCGATTTTGCCTCGGTTGAACCGATAGCGGGAGCGATTACGCCGGTTCCGGGGGGCATTGGGCCGATGACGGTAGCGATGCTGCTAGAAAATACGATTGCGAGCTATTGCGATCGCTTTCAAATACCGTTTGAATCTTTTTGATGTGCGGCTAGGTGGCGGGCATATGGTAGGCAGTGTTTTGTTTTCTTTGTGTATTGTGGGGCATGTTATAAGCCTTTTAGCTGCCTACCCTGCTTGTTTTTCGTTCTCTATTCTTTATTTCACCCCTGCTCTCCAATGGTGACTACTCAAACAAACGCTCAAACAACCTTTGATCTTCAAGCCTATCTCACCCAGCGCGCCGCCCTAATCGAAGCCGCTCTTGATAGCGCCCTTCCGATTGCTTATCCCGAGCAAATCTACGAGGCGATGCGCTACTCACTCATGGCAGGGGGAAAAAGGCTCAGGCCCGTTTTGTGTTTGGCGACCTGCGAAATGCTGGGCGCGCCGATTGCCGCTGCGATGCCTACTGCCTGTGCTTTAGAGATGGTGCATACCATGTCGCTTATCCATGATGATTTGCCCGCTATGGATAATGATGACTACCGCCGGGGCAAGCTAACCAATCACAAAGTCTATGGAGAAGATGTCGCTGTGCTCGCGGGTGATGGGCTGCTGGCCTACGCTTTTGAACATATTGCGCGCGCGACTAAGGGCGTTCCCGCTCAGCAGGTGCTCAGAGCGGTGGCTGACCTGGGCAGAGCCGTTGGTGCGGCTGGGCTAGTCGGCGGACAAATTGTTGATTTGGCTTCGGAAGGCAAAGCCATAGACGAAGGCACGCTGACCTACATTCACCTGCATAAAACAGCCGCGCTGCTGGAGGTATCGGTGACCTCAGGCGCTATTTTAGCCGGGGCCAAGCAGCCCGTTGTTGACAAGCTGAAGCGGTATGCCCAGCATATTGGCCTCGCTTTTCAGATTGTAGATGACATATTAGATATCACCTCTACCGCCGAAACCCTGGGTAAATCGGTAGGTAAGGATGTTGCCGCCCAAAAAGCAACCTATCCTAGCCTATGGGGGCTAGAAACCTCGCAGCAAAAGGCTGATGAGCTGATTTCGCAGGCGATCGCTGAGCTAGAAGATTTTGGCTCGGCGGCCCAGCCACTGGTGGCGATCGCGCAATACATCACAGCGCGCACCCACTAATTAACTTCTCGATCATTTTATCGGCCCATATCACTGACCATGCAGGACTTTAACCAAATTTTCGACAACCATGTGCTGTGGGTAGCTCTTATTGCCTGCATTGCTGCTCAGATACTCAAGCTCGTTTTTGAATTTGCCCAGCACCGTTCTATCAATCCGCGCGTGCTAGTCGAAACGGGCGGTATGCCCAGTGCTCACTCCGCGTTAGTCACCGCCTTAGCCTGCGGCGTCGGGCAGACGATTGGCTGGAACACACCAGCCTTTGCCGTCACTTCTGTATTTGCTGTGATTGTGATGTACGACGCGGCAGGCGTCAGGCAGGCCGCTGGCAAGCAGGCCAAAATACTGAATCAGATTTTGGACGAACTTTTTCAAGAGCACGCCGAATTTAATCAAGACAGGCTCAAAGAACTGCTCGGTCATACGCCTGTGCAGGTTATTGTTGGCTCAGCGCTAGGCGTTTTGATTGCTTGGCTAGCCGCTCCTACCGCCTGATCAAAACCGCCTGATCAAAATCGACTTAGCCCAAATTCAGCGAGCGACTTCCTCAGACAGGCGCACCACCTCTTGAGCATCCACCAAAATAGCCGTTAGTTGGGCATCGCTCAAGCGCTGTAAGGTAGCCGTCGCACTATCTGCATCGCGGGTGTAATCAGCAAGTAAATACGCCTGCTGGCGATAAATAGCTAGACCAACCGGACGCACAATCTGCTCAACCGCTTGAGCAATCTCAGGCTGAGCGCCATAGTTCACCAGCACCGCATAGCCAGTTCCCAAGCGGCTAGGCTGATAGGCAGCTAGGCCATTGTTGCTATTAGCGGCGGCTGGCTCG
>JBARVS010000314.1:0-28005 GCA_049646385.1 Phormidesmis sp.
GAACAGAGCATAACGCTTTTCCTACTGCCGATTTTAGATAGTCAGAACTCGTCGCGGTATCAACGGTTCAATTTTACTTAAAATATTGGGAATACCGATGCAGATGATGTTCCATAAGATCTCAAAATCTAACTTGTCATATTGATGAGCCAAGATGTTACGCATCCCGACCATTTGTTTCCATGGTACGTCTAGATATCTCTCTCGAAACTCTGATGACAGCCTTGTCGTAGCTTCGCCAACGATAACCACTTGATAGACGATTGCACTGACTCGAATCTCGTCTGCTTTAAGTTCTTCTTTTGTAAGCTCTCCAGCAAAGCTTATGATATTGTTTCCAGCGTTATAGGCATCGTTTATCGAAGCATGATCACGATACATATACCAGCTCCGCCGTTCCTAATATTTCCTGGCGTCTGATCCAGTTGTGGCTTTCTTCAATCGCGGCTTTTGTCATAAAGTCTACTTTTCGACTAAAAATGTTTTCTAGTTCTTCTTTCATATCGACAATCTCAAAGCCCCAACGGTTATCAGGCAAGAACTCAACCATCACATCTACGTCGCTATCAGCATGGAAATCATCACGTAGGATAGAGCCGAATAGGTAGAACTCGTCGACTTTCCAGCGGGCGCAGAAGTTGGCGATCGCCTCCTTAGGTAGTGCGATCGCCGTTTTACAATCCTGAAACCCCGAAGCTTGTATTTCTTGCATTGAGCGCTCCATTGAGAACCTGATTATATTGTCTCTGTATCGCTAAACATAGCTAAATGGCGGTGAACAAACTGTACGCAAATAGAGCCTTCGCCGACGCCCGAAGCAACCCGTTTGACTGAGCCATGGCGGACATCGCCAACGGCAAAAACGCCGGGAACGTTAGTTTCTAGTAGGAAGCGATCGCGCTCCAAAGGCCAGGGCACCTCCTCCCCAATATCTGGCCCTGTACACACGAACCCCCTTTTATCTCGCTGCACCGTATCGCCTAGCCAGTCGGTACTTGGCGTCGCGCCAATAAAGATAAACAGATAGCTCGTCGGCAGCGTCTTCACCTCATCGGTTTGAGAATCTTCGACTAAAATCTTCTCCAAGCGGCCATCTCCCTGAGCCTCCTTAACGCTGTGAAAAGGCATGACCTCAATGTTTTCTGTGCTGTCAATTTGGTCAATCAAATACTGCGACATACTCTTCACCAAAGATTCGCCGCGCACTAATATATTCACCTTACGAGCAAACTTAGAGAAATACATCGCCGCTTGGCCTGCTGAGTTAGCCCCACCAACAACATATATTTCCTCACCTTTACAAGAGGGCGCTTCCGTCTTAGCCGCGCCGTAGTAGACGCCAGAGCCGTTATACTTTTCAACGCCCGGTACATTAAGCCTGCGCCAGGATACACCCAAAGCCAAAATCAAGGCGTGACAGCTAATTTCCTTGCCATCGGTCAAAGTCACAATCCGATAGTCATCCTCCACCCGCAGATTAGTCGCTGCTTGAGGCGTCAGAATCTCAACCCCAAACCGCTTCGCCTGTGTCACCGCTCGCCGTGCCAAATCTTCACCGCTCAAGCCCACTGGAAAGCCCAAATAGTTCTCAATCCGAGAGCTAGTACCGGCCTGCCCGCCCGGAGCCTCCCGCTCAATCATCACCGTATGCAAGCCTTCAGACGCGCCATACACCGCTGCGGCTAAGCCTGCCGGCCCCCCGCCGACAATCACCAGATCGTAGAAGGGCTTAGCGGCCTCGGTCTGTAAGCCTAACTGCTGAGCTAAATCAGTCACGCTGGGCTGGACTAACTTCGTGCCGTCGCCTGTGATCACAAGCGGTAAACACTCGCTGCCCGCAGCCGCATCAGCGTATTCGACCAGCTTTTGAGCTTCTTCGTTGCTTTCGATATCGAGCCAGCGGTAGGGAATTTGGTTGCGAGAGAGAAAGTCGCGCAGGTCGTGTGATTGAGAACTCCAGCGATCGCTAATCACCCTTACCCCCTTAAACTCAGGCTTAAACCCAGCCTGCCAGTCTTGAATCAAATCATCTAAAACCGGGTAAAGCTTCTCCTCCGGCGGATCCCAGGGCTTGAGCAGGTAATAGTCAAGGCGAGCGTCATTAATGGCAGAAATGGCGGCATCTGTGTCGGCATAGGCGGTTAGGAGCGATCGCTTCGCCTTTGGAAAAATTTCGCTGCCCTTTTCTAAAAACTCCACCCCGCTCATCCCTGGCATCCGCTGATCGACCAGGAATAGGGCCACCGTATCGCCCCTGAGCTTTAGCTGTTCAGTCACTTCTAGCGCGGCGTTTCCTGAGTCGGCGCGAACGATTCTAAATCGGTCGCCATACTGCTTGCGCAAGTCTCGTGAAATGGATTGGAGCACAGCCGGATCGTCGTCTACAGTCAAGATGACAGGCTTGTCCATGCGATCGCCCCTTATTAACTTGATTTTCTGACCTAACCCTTATAGCGCATTTTCTAGCTCGTTTTCTTTAAGTGTAACTTTGAGGACTTACCGCAGCGTCTACATAGGTCTCATCAATGTAGCACCACAGCCAGTCTTCACCGGGCTCAAACGATTGAATAATAGGATGATTGGTCTGGTCAAAATGCTTTTGCGCGTGCTTGTTTTTAGAATCGTTGCAGCAGCCCACATGCCCGCAGGTGAGACACAGCCGCAAATGAACCCACGAGTCACCTGTTTGCAAACATTTTTCACAGCCTTGGGCGCTCGGTGTCACCTGTTCAATTTGGTCAGTATGCGAACATTGGGTATCGGCCATCGTTCTTTGAGCAGAGTGCTTTATGTAACAACATATCGGCAGATATTAGCAGAAGTGCTACAATCCTGTCTTCCCTCCTCAGGGTCATGGTTACGCCCGTTGACATAGCAAAAGCCCAAACCACCGCTGCTCATCGGTAAACGCCTCTATCACACTAAGCTGATGATCCTGAAGGGTTTGAGACATTTCCTCAAAGTCAAACTTGCGTGAGATTTCGCTTAAGATGCGATCGCTCTTCTCAAACCCAACCGTCAAGCCCAATTTTCTGAGTCGTATGGTTTGCGCTTTAGCACTTTTTAGATACATCTCAATTTGACTATCTTGCTTGTTGTAGCGAGCGACATGAGTAAACGCATCCAAGTCAAAATCACCCTCAAATCGTTGGTTGAGATGGCGCAGCATATTGAGATTAAAAGCCGCCGTAATGCCCTGACTGTCGTTGTAAGCGGCTTCTAGAACAGATATCTCTTTTTGCAAATCTAGACCCAGTAAAAAGTAATCGTTGGGCTGCAAAGCTTCACTGATACGAGCCAAAAAAGCGCCGCATTCGTCGGGCTGAAGGTTGCCGATAGTGCTGCCGAGAAAAGCAATCATTCGAGCGCTCAGTTGCTTTGAGGGCAGTGCTTTTAAGGCAGGTTCATAAGTGCTGACCAAGCCCTGTATCGACAGCGTTGGATACTCTTTTAAAAGCTGCTGTGAGCTTTTTATTAGCGCCGTGCTGCTGACATCGACAGGGATGTAGCGTAGCGGATGGCTTGCAGCATTGTAGGCGTTGAGTAAAATTCGGGTTTTGGTGGCGCTGCCGCTGCCGAGTTCAGCTATTTCGCAAGGGCCAGTGATTTGAGCGATCGCCCCTCCATACCGCTGCAATATCGCCGTTTCCGTCCGCGTTGGGTAATACTCAAGCAGCTGACAAATCTGATCGAATAGCTGCGATCCTTTTTCATCATAAAAGTATTTTGGCGGCAGCGATTTAGGCAAATAGGAGAGTCCTTGAATCACGTCTTGACCCTCTACAGCATCAAGCGACGCCGCCATAAGATCGCAGATGATAAGACGCTGACTGTTATCTTTTTCTGGCTTAAGCCGTAATTCATGTAAGGTCAAAGTATCTCCCTGTTTTCATCTCTATTTTCAACAGTATCTATTCAAGCTGCGCAGCGAAAGCCCGCAAACATCTCGCGCCGATGCGGATGATACCAGTTCCGAAAGCTCTTGCGCAAAGCCCACTGCGGCGTCGCCCAACTGCCCCCCCGCAGCACGCGATGCGCCTGGTCAAAGTAGGCTTGCGAATAGCCTGCATAGGGAAAGGGTTTAAAGCCAGCGTAAGCCTCAAACAAACTGTTCGTCCACTGCCAAACGCTGCCTAGCATATCCTCACAGCCATAGGCGTTAAAACAGTTTGCGGCCTTGGCCCACTCCGACTCACTGGGCAATCGCTTCCCCACAAAGCGAGCATAGGCATCCGCCTCATACCAGCTCACACCTTGTACGTAACCACTCTCTGCATAGTCATCGGGCCAATACAGCGGCTTTTCGACTCCCGCCAACTGCTGCCATCGCCACCCAGCTGCCGTCCACCATTGTTTTTGCTGGTAGCCGCCCGCCGCTATAAACCGATGATACTGCTGGCAGGTTACGGGCCTACGGTCGATCCAATAGTCGTTTAGCCATACCTGATGAGCAGGCTTTTCATTATCTATCGCCACTATCTCATTGCAGCCTTGAGTAAAAGCGCCTGCCTCGATATAAACCATCGGGTCTTTTATCGAATTTAAAGCGTCTTTCTCCTGATTGTTTGAGCTGCGGTTAGGGTAGGAAATGGGCGCTTGGTCTTTCTCTTTTAAGCTGTGCAAAGCTGTGACTATTGCAATGGTTTCAGCATGTTGGCTTTCGTGCTGAAGCAGCCAATGCAGGAGGGCCGCATGGGTTGCTGTATTGATATTATTGAGGGTGTAGAGGGTGCGCGATCGCACCACCGCCAAATAAGCCAAAATCTCTTCTAACTCAGGCAAGTTCTCTCTTTCTACCTTAGGTAATCCATCGGCTGAAAATAGCCGCCGATAGTGAGGAAACGGGCAAGGACTCCCCGCCATTTTTTCTAATATCCACAGCGACTCGGTGTAGGCAATATGGCCCAAGTGCCAACCGACAGGACTAAAATCAGGATGCGCCTGCTGCTTTATCAAACTTGGCTGAATATTGTTGATTAAAGTCAGGGATTGTTGACGACAGGTCTCAAAAGATTTAATTAAAGAGAGCTGCACATCTGCTTCAGCATAAGGCGCTTTAGCGGGCTCGAATCTGAGAATCATAGTCCAAAAATGGCGGTCAGTTCACGCGACTGTTGAATGAGCTGTAATACTAAGATCTGCATCCACGCTGATTAGTTCCGATTCAGGGTAGGGTTGCCAGTCAGCTTCAAACAGCGGCTCAGAGGCTAATATAACCGATGATGGAAAGCGTTGAGAATGCTTCAAAAGGTACAAGGAGGGCGATCGCTGCTGATTGTCGAACCGCAGAGCAACCAAGCGCTCAGGCGTACTTAAAATAATGTTGGCCGACAGGTGAACGCCTGCTTTTTTTGCCATGTGGGACAGCTTCGTGATGGTTTGTTGCAGGGCATCAGCCAAGTCGATATTTGGCTGCGTTTCTAAATGGTGAACCAGCAGGGCAAAAATATGCTCAGAATCGGTTTGCCCTTGAATGCTGCGGTAGGCCACGTCGCAAAGCTGCTCGCGAATGGGTCTGTACAGCGACTTGTAAAAGTCTTCGATCAGGCCGTTATGCACAAACATCATTTGACGGTAGGCAAAAGGCTGGCAGCTACTCATTTCTACGGGCATTTGGTCAGTGGCGCTGCGGAGGTTGGCGATGATGGTGGGCGATCGCACGTACCGACACAGATCTGGCAGGTTTCGATCATTCCAAATCGGCAGCGGATTGCGATACACAAAAGGCGGCGCGGCAGGCTCATCACCGTACCAGCCCAAGCCAAACCCATCTGCGTTGAGTACCGCTGATTTCATTTCGCGGGGCTGATAGCTTTGATGTAACAGGGAATGCTCAGGCTTAAACACTAGCTGATCGAGCGAGATGGATGGCCCTAAGTAGCCTAAGATTCGACACATATAGGTTTGTGGAGGATAGTTAGCAAGATGCTTTAACACTTGTAGCACCCTTTTTAAGTCGCGGTTTTGACCTAAGCTAAACAGTTTTATCAAGCCGAGTTTGAACGCTCTAGCCGCTTGCGCTCGGCGAGCTTGAGCATAATTTCGGCATGGGCTTCTCGGGTAAGGGGATAAAAGTACACCAGCACGGCGGCGCAAATTACTAGCACCAGCGGCACCGGCCCCATAAACAGGCGAATGGCACGTAAGGCTGACTCAGGCTGAGGCGGCAAGGGCTGACCGGGCAGGGCGTTATTAACAAAGCCAGAAGCCTTGAGCGCCGCGCCGACTAAGAAAAGGCCCAGCGCAAGGCCAAACTTTTGCAGCAGCGTCATAAAGGAGTAAAACGTACCTTCGCGGCGACGCCCGGTGTTAAGTTCGTCCAAATCAATTACGTCTGGCAAGATAGACCAGGGCACGACATAGGCCACGGCAACCCCAAAGCTAGCCAAGAGGCACAAGCCATAGAGAATGTTGACCTGCGCGGGCTGGAGAAAATAAAGTGCGGCCTGCGCCGGAATCCAGATGGCTGAGCCGAGAAAGTAGAGGTTCTTTTTGCCGATGCGCTTGCTGAGCCCTGCGCAAACAAACATCAGGGCGATCGCAGGCCCCTGTACCAGTAAGGCAACTAGGCTATCGCTGGTGCCCATCCAAGAAACCGCATAAAACGGCAGCACGGCAGCGGTAATTTGCAGGGCCAGCCAGGAAAACATATAGATGCCGACGACAAACAAAAAGGGGCGATTGCTGATCACGGCGCGAAGCTGCTGGGCAAAAGGCTCTTCTTCCTCGCCTGTATCCACATTGAGCGATCGCCCTTCGGCAGCCGCCTTTTTTTTCATGTAGCCAAACGTGCCAAAAATGCACCAGTAAATCGACAGCACTGAAATCGTTCCCCCTAGCAGACCCAGTATCGTGTAGCGCAGGGCCAGGGCATCTGCTGGAATCATTGACTCCACCACGCCAGAGGCAATTAAAATCGCCACGCCGCCCGCCACTGAAAAGGCTAGCCGAAAGGAGGTAAGTTCGGTGCCCTCGTCGTAGGTGCCGCTCATTTCAGCGGTGAGAGCGGTGTAGGGCAAGTTGGTAGTGGTAAAAAATATTTGGAATATTGTCGTGATCACGACGTAGTACCAAAACTGAAGCGTCGGGCTCTCGAAGCCGGGGGTCACCCAGATTAAAAAGTAGGAAAGGCCAAAGGGAATGGCGGTGAGGAACATCCAAGGATAGCGGCGACCCCAGCGAGTTTTGGTGCGATCGCTCAGCATTCCTACCAGCGGATCGTTTACCGCGTCCCAAATTTTACCGAAGGCCAGCACCGAACCTGCCACCAGCGGATCCATCCCGGCGACATAAATCAAAAAGCTCAGCAGAAAAAAGGCTAGGAACTGAGAGGTGAGCCCTGCGCCAAAATCACCCGCGCCATAGGCCAGCTTTACGGGTAGCGTCAGCTTAGGCGGCGGGCCAAGTGACTTACTTTGAGGTGCAGATCCTAAATTAGCCATCGAAAAACCCTGTATAAGTAACTATATATAGATTCCCTATTTCACGCGATCGCGACTAACCACGCCATGTCAGATCTTTACGTATCCTGGTCAGATTACCACCGCAGCATTGAGCAATTGGCCTTGATGGTACACCGCTCCGACTGGCAATTTAATCAAATTGTGTGTTTGGCCAAGGGTGGACTGCGCATTGGCGATATTATCTGCCGCATTTCTGGCCAGCCGCTAGCGATATTATCCACGGCTTCTTACGGCGGCGAAGGCAACCGCACCCGAGGATCGATTACCTTTTCAAAAGATTTGAGTATGACGAGCGCTAATTTGGGCTCGCAGGTGCTGCTCGTTGATGACCTAGTAGACACCGGGCAAAGCTTAGAGCGCAGCATTTCCTGGCTAAAGCATCGCTATGGGTTTTATATTGATGAAGTCCGCACGGCGGTGCTATGGCACAAGGACTGCTCTGTTGTCACCCCCGACTACGCTGTACACTACCTGGAAGACAATCCTTGGATTCATCAGCCCTTTGAAAAATATGAAGACATGAGCTGGGATAGCTTAGAGACCGATTTACGCGATCGCTGAGCGCCTGAGCCTCTTTTCTGTGTCCATTTTTTATAGCGTCTAGTCAAGTAGCTTTTTTGTGAATAGGCTTCCCTCTAACCCCACATCTCAAGATATTCCACCCGCTCAGCGCCAGCCGACGGAAGTTTCGCTCTATGAGATAGAAAACATCTCTAAGCGAGTTCAGCCGCCTCAAAAAAGGCGTCATCTGCCCATTAAGCTGCTGAGCATAGCCGTCTTAGCCGCCTTAGCCCTATGGCAGCGGGACACCATTCGTGCTTACGCGCTCAATGCCAAAGCAAGCCTTACCGCATCAGGCGCGGCTAGCGGGCGAGGGCCGTGGAATCAGCCCTCTAGTGAGCCAGTGGCGCAGCAGGCCAAAGAGCCTGCGATCGCTCGTCACAAAATCCCCTCAGCCCCCGCTAAAACACATCCAGAAACGCTGCTCAACCACCGTCGCTACGACGAAGCCTCCTCAAACACCCTAGTAAAGCTAAATCCTAATAGCGACGTTAGGCTACAGCCTGCTGCCCAAGCTAGCCTCAATGCCATGATCGCCAAAGCCAAAGCCGATGGCGTTCAGCTAGGCGCTGTCTCGGGCTTTCGCAGCCTAGCAGATCAGGACTATTTGTACTTTAAGGTAAAAGCCGAACGCGGCGAGAGCGCCAAAACTCGGGCAGAAGTGAGCGCTCCTCCGGGCTACAGCGAGCACCACACGGGCTACGCCGCTGACTTAGTTGACGAAAGCCAGCCC
Source organism: Phormidesmis sp. (assembly GCA_049646385.1). GTDB lineage: Bacteria > Cyanobacteriota > Cyanobacteriia > Phormidesmidales > Phormidesmidaceae > Phormidesmis. The sequence goes on from JBARVS010000314.1 coordinate 8,758, forward strand.
GATACCTACGTAGAAGAAAGCTTTGAAACCACCCCTGCCTATCGGTGGCTGATTAAAAACGCCGCCTTTTACAACTTTGAAATGTCCTTTCCTAAAAACAATCAGGATTCACTCGCGTATGAACCCTGGCACTGGCGCTACGTGGGCGATCAAAAAAGCCTAGAGCTGTTTTATGAGGATCAGCCATGAACCCGACGACGTTCAACTTGGTGGCAGTTAGCGTATTTGCCTTTATGCTGCTGAGCTTAGTGGGGCCACTGCTGAATATTTCGCCAGCGGCAGTCGCGATCGCCCTTACGGGCTGCGGTGGCCTGCTCGCGCTAGATCGCTTTAGCTGGCAGGGCAAAGGCGGTAACCTGCTGATCGATCTACTCTCTGGCCAGTCTTCAGAATATCGCCAGCGCATCTTACACCATGAGGCCGGCCACTTTTTAGCTGCTCATCTGCTGGGCATTCCCATTCAAAGCTACACCCTCAGCGCATGGCAAGGGATTAAAGCGGGCTTGCCAGGGCTAGGCGGCGTCATTATTGAGCCTTCAGTGCCCGACGATGACACAGCAGACGCTCAGCCCCTCACTACTCAGCAAATCAACCGCTACGCGATTGTTGGCATGGCTGGCATTGCGGCTGAAACGCAAACCTACGGCAGCGCCCAGGGCGGTGATGACGACAAAGCACAGCTCCGCAGCCTGTTGCAGCAGTCCCGCCTTCCCTCAACCGAGATAGATACTCAGCTCCGCTGGGCGCTCCTACAGGCCAACACGCTTTTAGAAAAACAGCAAGCGGCCTATCAAGCGCTCGTAGCAGCGATGGCCGAGCAGGAGTCAGTAGCCGTTTGCTGCGAGCAAATTGAAACGCACAAGGTCTCAGATAGCACCCGTTTTGAATAGATAAAGGATCACCTCTCTTTCGGCGCAGCTGAACAGATATAGCTTGAGATAGACGGCAGTCGTTTTTTGACTGTATAAAGTGCTTGGTAGATTCACTCAAGGGTAAAGAAAGATGAAATGGAAGCTGCTGGCTATGCCGCTGGCCTTAGGCGCTGTCGTTGCGCTGGGCGCTTGTGCAGAATCAGAAATGATAAACGGTGCATCCCCCACTGGCCTGCCTAGATCAAGCGCGCCTTCAAACGCTGGAACAACGACGTTTAACGGCAGACCACCCAGTTCTACACTGCCTTCAACAGGACTTAATAACAGCGGTTTGGGGGCAGGCAATAACAACAGTGGTTTCAGCGGAAATTCTTCGATTAGCGGCTCAAGCTCGCTCAACCCATCTATTAGCAATAGCCCAAACTATTCATCTCCAGGCACATCCACCGCACCGCTTAATCCGTCAGGGTCATCCAGTTCATTAGGTCTGTCTAATTCAGGTCGGCCCAATCAGTCTTCGGGTTCCCTTTCTTCACGCTCATCGTCAACAAGTTCTCCTAATTCTTCTAGCACCTATGGAACGACCTCCCCAGTCGAGTCTTCTAGCTTGCTAAACCGCTGAACTTTTAAAGGCTTTTGCGCCAGTCACAAAGTAGTGATTACAGCGTTTTAACGCTCAAGACCTGGGGTGGTGTTGCATCGGGGGGATAGTAAAAATCAACGCGGAGCGATCGCTGCTCATTGGGCTTTAATGACAGCGTTACCAGCGGCTCAACCACCTGTCCCGTGCGATGCCACAGGTGTAAATAGCGCGTTTGAAACTGGCCTTGGTCATCGCGATAGCGCAAGCGTACGGTGCCTCTAAAGTAAGGAAAGTCCTGCGGAGGCTGACGAAACCGTAGCTGATTTTGACTGAGCCGATCTTCTTTAATCGGCGTCTCTAAGGTAAGCGTTACTCGCTGAACTTCCTCGCTAGCATTCAACAAAGGCAGTCTTAAGTCGTAGTAGGTTCCATAGTTGCCATGAGACTCATAGGCCGTGTCAGGATAGCGGACGGCCAACGGTGCCGACTGCACTTGCTCTGTGCCTAATCGTCCGGCTCGCAGTGTGCTAATGCCATAGGCAATGCTGCGCCCCGGCGATGGAATAGAGAGCGATCGCTTGCCCGGATCGGCTAAGTTAGCTCGCCAGCTAGAGCCCGCCTGCACCCCCGCAACTCGACCATAAATCAGCGCACCCGCTGCACCGGGCGGCGTCGGGACTTTATCTCGGGGCGCGGCAAATCCACCTTGTTCTAGCAGCGTTTGCCAGTCTTGCAGGGTGGGCGATCGCGCTTCGCCAGCGGCTGTTTTAGGCGCAAACAAAGCAAGGCTCGCTACGTAAATGCTGTCGCTGCTGTTGAGCTGCATAAAAGTTGAGCGACCGTTCACCGTGCGGGTCAGACCTTTGGTGGTAATGTCGCCATTCATCAAGAGCTGATACTGCTTGGGGGCGACCACTACTTGAGCTGGAAATTCGGCAGTGCGCTGGCCGCGTAGCACCGTATCGACCGCCCGAATGCCGGGGCCTGAAAACACTGCTCCGGTAGGATTTTCGAGCAGGGGCGGCTGAGATTGATAGGGGGCTTCGCTCAAACGGTAGCTAGCGGCGGCTGGAATATCAATAGTGACGGGCCGATCGCCCGGATTGTAGACCAAAATACCGATGTAAAGCGTTTGAAGATCTTTGGGCGTGTCGGTGAAGTGGTGGGCAAAGAGATTGAATCGGCCTTTAAAAGGATAGTTGAGATGAGCCGCAGGTGTCGCTTTATCGGTGGGCGGAAAGGTAGATAGAAGAATGCCCGACTGCTTTATCCACTCTGGGCTGTCGCTGTTGAACAGAGGAATTTTGTCGAGCCCGCCAGGGAGCGATCGCACCTCACCGGGCTGAAGAATTTCAGTCGCAGCAGGCTGAACCGAGGCTTCAGGCAAAGCGGTTCGAGCGGTGATGCAGCCCACGGCCAAGCTGCCGAGCAGTCCACCGAGAAAAATTAGGCTAGCAGACGTTGGCCGAAAGGACGGCATAGGGATTTGCCTTCAGCAGTATGCCTGCTAGTTTGCGCAATTATTTTCGTGATCAGCTGGTGCTATGGGCCACCTAGCCATCTGGCAGGACTTTACCGCCGTAGATGGCAACCGCGCCGCCGCCGACCTGCCAAGCCCAGAGCTGATCGCCTGATGAAAAGTGCCACCATTCGTGAGGATGCTGGCGAAAGCCAGCCGTGCTCATGGCGTAGGCGAGCAGGCTGCGAAAAAAATGATACTGCTGCATTTCAAGCGTTTTACGGTTGGCGAAGTGATGAGGATGAGAGCGGGGTGATATTTCATCTATGGCCGATCCCATGTTGACGGGCTTGCCGTCAGCGTTAACCAGCGTGAGATCGACGGCGGCTCCAGTGCTATGGGGCGGCGGGGTACTTGGATTAAGGCTAGGAACGGCCCAGAATTCACTGACTTTGGTTTGGTAGTGCGATCGCCGCTCATCATCTAGCCCTGCCACCATCAAGCCTTCTGCTTGAACGAGCTGCTCAAGGGTATAGTCCACCATGAACTGCTGCACCGGAATAGGCCGATAGGCGTCAAAAATTTGCAGCCGCCAGCCCGGTTTTTGCTGCTGTAAATGGGCCTGCGCCTGAAGCAGCTTTTCTACCACGCTCTGCCGTAAAAAGTAGGGCGACAGACTGCCGTAAGGAGCCCCTAGCTCAACATAAGGATGCGGCGTCACGCAGGCAAACTGTTCTAAAGGGATAGCAGCCAACGCTTCGCCGCACTCTTCAATCGGCATTTGCTGATAGGGTTTCATCCGCGCTAAGCCGCTACTAGCTGCTCTTGGCGAACATATTCAACAAAGTTTCCCAGAATTTGCAGTCCAGCCGTAGAAGACTTTTCAGGGTGGAACTGTACGGCCATTAAGTTATCTTTGGCAACAGCGGCGGTAATGGTTTGAGTGCCATGCGTGACTGTCGCCGCGTTGATGCTAGATCCTGCAACAGATTCATCAGGAGCTGCGTAAAACGAATGCACAAAGTACACCCACGACTCGGGCGCAATGTCTTTAAAAATAGGACAGTTAGGCTGAGTGATGTTGAGCTGATTCCAGCCCATGTGCGGAATGGTGAGGCCCGGTTCTGAGCGAAAGCGGCGAATGGTGCCCGACAAAATGCCCAGCCCTGCCTCAGTGCCTTCTTCGCTGCCTTCAAACAGCACCTGTAGGCCCACGCAAATGCCCAGAAAGGGTTTGCCGCTGAGGGCAATGCGACGGATGGGTTCGATTAGGTTGCGCGATCGCAAATGCTGCATCGCCGGGTCAAACGCTCCCACACCGGGTAACACCACGCCATCTGCCCGCTCAATATCCGTGACGCGATCGCTCACAATCGTAGTCGCCCCCGCAAACTGTAGCCCTTTACAGGCAGAGTGCAAATTGCCCATATCGTAGTCAATGACGGCAATAGTAGTCACAGTGGCAGCAAGCCTCCAAAAGATAATGAGCTAGCGATTGAATCAAGCAAATGATGCGTCGATTATATCGCTATCAGAGGCAATCATTATTTTAGAAGTCACCCTCAGCGTTGCGATGAAGAACGGCCCGATTTTAATCACTTCATTTTGTCCTTGGCGAGTTCATCAGCGTTCTAATTCGTCTGATGATTTGATCGCTGCACTGTATGAGAGGGGTAGATTGCCTGCTGATGCGATTTGGCTGAGGCAGGTGCCAGTCAGCTTTGCGTTGGCCCCTATTTATGTGACCAATGAAATCGCTCGGATGCGGCCCCTCCTGTTGATTTGCTGTGGAATGGCCGAAAAGCGACCCTATCTTTCTATCGAGCGTCAGGCCAAAGCACCGCTGCAAACGCTGCAAACCCCTGCAAACGTATCGGCCTTACTAGCAGGGACTTTGCTAAGTGACATCAGCGATGATGCTGGCAGCTATGTCTGCAACCATCTTTACTACAGCGTACTGAAGTTCATCAATGATGCTCGCTGGGAGACGGTGAGCCTATTTATTCATGTCCCTGTTTTGAGCTGTGAAAACAAGGGGCTTGTTCTTAACGACTTTGTACACATTGTTTCAAAGCTCGCCGCTTTCAGAGAAAATGAGGATGCGATAATTTCTCTGAGATAATTTCTCTACAAGGTTTGGAAATAATTTATGTTTCTCTGGCTGACTGCGCTCCCCTTTTTGGCTTATACAGGGTTGGCTCATACGGGCGTAATCCACACGCTGGCCCAAGCGCCTGTTGAAAATCCGCCGCAGCCAATAGAGCAGGTTACTCAGCAGCCCGTCAGAGCGCTACCGGGCGGGCTCAATGACGTACTTGTTTTTAACAGCAACAGTCCTGAGCTGGTGGGTGAGCCAGGAATTTTACTCTCTACCTTTCCGTCTGAGGGGATGGCAGTGCCAGAAGCTCATCTGGATTTTCCTTTGAGCGGACGATTCGATGTTTTTGCCCACCATGTTTATAAGGCGGCAGACTATGACGCCGATGTGCCGCAGCAGCTAGACAGCCTGTACCTGGGCGTGTTGATGCACAATCCTGGGAGTGAGCTGGTGACGGTGAAAGTGCGATCGGGCGCTAGCTATTTGAGCCAGCCGGACGCGCCGTTTATTTCGCTGCCTGATTTTGTTGCTTTTAGCCCGCTTAAGCCCGTTTTTGCGGGGCCGGGTAGCCGGGTGATGGGTGATTTTTTGCAGGGGCGCAGGCAGAATATTTTTCCAGCGGAAATTGCGATCGCCCCCGGTGAAAGCAAGCTGCTGCTCAATGCACCTATCCCAATCCGCGAGCTAGATTTACCGATTAACGGGCGCTCTACCCTGGTGCAGCTAGAGAGCAGCGGGCCTGTGTATGTGGCGAGCCTAGCGCAAAAGGTAGCGCTGAACAATGAGGGGGAAGAAGTGCCGCCGAGCTTGGCCTCTTGGGAGCAGATGCTACGCAGTGATGGACTCTCAGGGCCACGCGATCGCACCCCTTCCCCTTTACCCTTAGCCGCAGGCACACAGCTCATTTACGGTCGAGTAGCAGGCGTTTCAAAAGGATCGCAGTGGGACGCTATGCTAACCGACTATTCTCGTATCAGCCCAACGAATTCCACGCCGCCCGAGCCTCAGCTTGTGATTCCTGCAGCGGGTGAGGCGTTTGCCTATGGAATCAGCCTGCTCGTTGGCGGCATGATGGGCACCGAGCAGGTACAAAGTGCGCCGATGATAGTGCGCTACCCAGATACGGCCTATCAAGCGCATGGCAACTATGGCGTACGCTACAACCTGGATTTACCGCTTCACAACCCGACCGATGAGGCGCAAACGGTAGACGTGATTTTGCAAACTGCGCTCAAAGAAGATCGGCTCAGCGAGGGCGGACTGCGCTTTTTGGAGCCGCCTGCTGCGCAGACGTTTTTTAGAGGGCCAGTGCAGGTGCGCTACCAGGATGACAACGGCTTTCCGCGCATCCGCAACATTCATTTAGTGCAGCGACGCGGACAGCAGGGCGAACCACTGGCCACGCTGACCATCGCACCGGGCACGACTCGCATGGTTAACGTCAATGTGCTGTATCCACCCGACTCAACGCCGCCGCAGGTGCTGACAGTGAGCACTCGCTAGCGTTTGCTGCGATCTATGGCTGCAATCTATGGCTGCGATCTGTTTGATCAGCGGCGGTTGGGTGTCAGCAATTTAACGTTGCCTTTTACCTTCAGCTACGCCACGTCTTAACGCCTAAGCCTAAGGTATGGCAGCATCCGCGCCCACTGCTGAGGAATATTCTCGCCGTCCCTTGACTCTCTCCTTAACTAGAGGGTTTATGCTAACAGCACCCACGCGAGAATTAGGAGCCCTCCCGATGACAGCAACCACCCTAAAGCTCAAAGGAATGAGCTGCGCGTCTTGTGCAAACCATATTCAGACGGCCATTCAACAGGTGCCGGGGGTTAGCAGCGTTCAGGTTAACTTCGCGACGCAGCAGGCCAGCGTAGAGTACAACGAGCGCAATACTGATTTAGAAAAGATTCAGGCTGCCGTGGCAGAGGCTGGCTATGAGGCAAGTGAGAGAAAGGACTTAGGGATTGGAAGCACGGGGGAAGATAATGCTCAAGCGCAAAAAGAGAGGACGTTGCAGCAGCGATCGCTCCTCACTAAAACAGTCGTCAGTGGCGTCGTTGGCATCGTGCTAGTGTTGGGAACGCTGCCGCTGATGCTGGGCATCGATATCCCCGGCTGGCCTATGTTTCTACACAACAAATGGCTACAGCTTATCTTAGCGACGCCTATAGTATTCTGGTGCGGCAAATCCTTCTACATCGGTGCCTGGAAAGCCTTTACCCACCGCACCGCTAATATGAATACGCTGGTGGCGCTAGGAACGGGCGCGGCCTACTTGTATTCTCTTTTTGTTACGCTGTTCCCCGGCTTTTTGCTTTCACAGGGGCTTGCACCCGAGGTTTATTACGAAGCAGCAGTGATGATTATTGCCCTGTTGCTGCTGGGCCGATATTTTGAGAATCGCGCGCGCGGGCAAACCTCAGACGCCATTCGTCAGCTTGTTGGCTTGCAGGCAAATACGGCTCGGGTCGTACGACAGGATAAAGAGATTGATTTGCCGCTTGAGGAGGTTGTTGTCGGCGATGTTATTGTTGTGCGCCCCGGTGAGAAAATTCCGGTGGATGGTGAAGTCACAGCGGGCACTTCTACAGTAGATGAGTCAATGATAACGGGCGAACCTGTGCCTGTGAAAAAGAGCCCAGGAGAAGAAGTCATTGGCGCAACCCTGAATAAAACAGGCAGCTTTAGGTTCAAGGCAGCGCGAGTGGGCAAAGATACCGTGCTAGCGCAGATTGTGCAGCTTGTGCAGAATGCGCAAGGCTCGAAAGCACCGATTCAAAAGCTGGCCGATCAGGTGACGGGTTGGTTTGTGCCTGTGGTGATGGCGATCGCCATCACCACCTTCGTCCTATGGTTCATCATCATGGGCAATCTAACGCTGGCCCTGCTCACCACCGTCGGCGTTTTAATCATTGCCTGTCCTTGCGCGCTAGGCTTGGCTACGCCTACCTCTATTATGGTCGGCACGGGCAAAGGCGCTGAAAACGGCATTTTGATTAAAGATGCTGAAAGTTTAGAGCGCGCTCATAAATTACAGACTGTTGTAGTGGACAAAACTGGCACGCTAACCGAAGGAAAGCCGACCGTCACCCATTATTTAACGGTACGCGGCACGGCAAACAGCAACGAAATAAAGCTGTTGCAAATGGCAGCAGCGATCGAGCGCAATTCAGAACATCCGCTGGCTGGGGCCGTGGTGAACTACGCGCAGTCTCAAGGCGTCGATAAAAACAAATTGGCGGACGTTCAAGACTTTGATGCCGTCACGGGTAGAGGCGTTCAGGGCACTGCTAGCGGCCACTGGGTACAGATTGGCACTGAGCGCTGGATGCAGGACTTAGGCATTGATACCGACTCGCTTCAGGCACAGCGGCAGGCTTGGGAGCAAGCAGCCAAAACCACGGCCTGGATTGCGGTAGATGGCCACATAGAAGGACTGATAGGCATTTCTGACGCGCTCAAAAAAACCTCTGCTCAAGCGGTGAGCGCTTTGCAAAAGATGGGGCTAGAAGTCGTGATGTTAACCGGAGACAATCAGCAGACGGCTGAGGCGATCGCCCAACAAGTCGGCATCCGCAGAGTGTTCGCAGAAGTTCGCCCCGACCAAAAGGCAGCGCAGATTAAAAAGCTGCAAAGCGAAGGGTCTACTAAACAGGTGGCGATGGTCGGCGATGGCATTAACGACGCGCCCGCTCTGGCTCAGGCCGATGTCGGGATTTCGATTGGAACCGGGACAGATGTGGCGATCGCCGCTAGCGACATCACGCTAATTTCTGGCGACCTGCAGGGCATCATCACGGCCATCCAGCTCAGTAAGGCCACCATTGCCAACATTCGTCAAAATCTGTTCTTTGCCTTCATTTACAACATAGTCGGCATTCCCATCGCAGCGGGCATTCTCTACCCCGTCTTTGGCTGGCTGCTAAATCCGATTATTGCGGGTGCGGCAATGGCCTTCAGCTCCGTCTCGGTTGTCACTAACGCCCTGCGTCTCAGAAAATTCCAGCCCAAAGGTATTCAATAAAGCATCTCTAAACCTATGAAAATACAGCGTTTAAACAACCAATCAAACAACAGAAAATGGCTGCTCAGCGGCCTGCTCAGCGCTAGCCTGTTGCTGGCTCCTCGCACGGCCAAAGCCCAAATATCAGCAGCAGATACTAGCGAATTTCGCCAGATTGAACAGCCCATTGGCCTCAAAATAGGCGTTGCTGCCGCTGGCCTGGGGCTGATGGGCTTAGAGCTGTGGTGGTTCCTTTTTAGCAAAACTAAAGCCCAATCAGCCGCAGCATCAGAGGGTGTTCAATCTGTCACCATTACCGTAGATGGCGGCTATAACCCCAGCCAAATCATGGTGCAGGCAGGTCAGCCCGTAAAGCTTAACTTCCTCAGAAAAGATCCGAGTAGCTGCCTGGAGCAAATTATCCTACCCGACTTTAATAAAGCGCTAGACCTGCCGCTAAATCAGCAGGCAAGCGTAGAAATTTTGCCCGAACAAGCCGGGAGCTACACCTTTCACTGCGGCATGAATATGTTTCGCGGCACTCTAACCGCAAAATAAGGTCAAATAGATCAAAATAGATCGAGGCTTCTTTCCTCAGCTATCTATTTTTATGATTTGCCGCCTCATGGCACAATTGAAGGGGCCAGAGGATAGAAGGAACTGCACCCGTCATGTTAAAGCCGTTAAAGCGATTTGCCGCACTGCTATTGGTTGTATTGGCATTAGGGCTCCCATTTGGACTACAGAGCTGCTCTAGCGCGACTAGCCTGCAATCCTATAACGATAGCTATGAAGGCTATGAGTTTATGTATCCAACGGGCTGGGTTGTAGCCAACGTTCCAGACGGGCCAGATACGGTTTTTCATGACATTAGTCATCCGAGTGAAAACGTCAGCGTAGTGATTAGCCCGGTGTCGGGAGGGAAGACGCTGCCGGATATTGGCACGCCTAGCGAAGTGGGCTATAAGCTCTCTAAAAGCATTACGTCAATGAGTACAGATGATCGCAACGTGGAGCTGGTGAACGCTCAGTCGTTTGAGGCGGGTGATAAGCTTTACTACATTTTAGAGTACGTGGCTAATTTGCCTTCGGGGACGCGCCATGATTTGGCCAGCGTAATTGTTAGGCGCGGGCAGCTATATACGTTTAGCGCCTCTATTCCTGAGGCCCGGTGGGATACGCTTAAGGATACGATTAAGCAGACGGTGGCTTCTTTTTCGGTTTACTAGGTTCGACTCGATCAATAGGATTGGGGCCGAGACATTAGCCGACCTAGCTTTTGACAAGATTTGTTTTTTACCAGATTTTGATTTTTTATGGCCGATACTCAATTTGTGCTGGCGTCTTCTTCGGTGGCTCGGCGAAAGCTTTTAGTAGAGGCGGGTATTCAACCTTTTGTATGTCCTAGCAATTTTGATGAGGATGCCATTGTCATTCACGATCCTCAAAAGCTGGTGCAGGTGCTGGCCAAAGGCAAGGCTGAAGCGGTGGCCCCGCAGTTTCCCGATGCGCTGGTGCTGGGCTGTGATTCGGTGCTGGCGATTAACGGCATCGTTTATGGTAAGCCAGAAAGTGAGAGTGAGGCGATCGCCCGCTGGAAACAAATGCGCGGCGGCTCAGGCGAACTCTATACGGGCTATGCGCTGATTGCGCCAAGGCGTGAGGCGCTGGTGAACTATCGCATGACCCGAGTATTTTTTGCCAACGTGACGGATGCCGAAATTGAGGCTTACATTGCCACAGGTGAGCCCATGCACTGCGCAGGCGCGTTTGCCACAGACGGCAAGGGCAGCATGTTTGTTGAAAAAATTGAGGGCTGTCATACTAACGTGGTGGGCCTGAGCATACCCATGCTGAGGCAAATGATGGCAGAGGTCGGCTACAACGCGATTGATTTCTGGGGCCATTAGTATTTAGATAAATCAGGCCAAATGAGTAGGGCAAAAAGACAATATGGCTAGGACTCAAGACCGCCCGCTGCCTAACCGTGATCGTCGCTACCCAGGCAGCCGCCCATTTGCGCTGAAAACCTCTACTGGCAGAGGGCTGCTGCTGGGCGGTCTGCTCGTTTTTACCGCCGCCTACATTGCTACCTACTACTGGGCCGAAGGGCTGTGGTTTGCTGAGCTAAGCTTTTCGGATGAGTTTTGGCTCAGGGCGCGCACGCAAATTAGCTTAGGCTGTGGCATCTCCTTTGCTAGCCTAGGCTTTGCCTTTTACAATCTCAACTTAGAAAGTCGGTTTCAGATTAACCAAAACTGCTTGCTGCCCAATCAGGCCAACCTGCGCGTGGGCCTAGGACTTAGGGGGCTGCTGCCCGTGCTGATGGCGATTGGCCTGATGCTAAGTGCAGGGCTGCTGTATCACGGCTATTTAGCGCTTAATGAAGTTCACAGCGTCCGCAGGGCCATTCCTACCCCATTCGGCATTGACTTTGAGCTGGACTGGGCCTTGGCGCAGCGATTGGTGCAGCAGCCAGTGGCGCTTGTCTGTGTCGTGCTAGGGGCGATCGCGCTGATTTCCTTTCCTCGGGTGCTGATTCGCGTTAGCGCGGTGGTCACCAGCCTGTGCTTTGGCACCATCGCCGCCGAAGAATGGGCGCGGGTGCTCTCATCGCTCGATCCAACGCCCTTTAACCAGCGCGATCCGGTGTTTGGTCGGGAGCTGAGCTTTTATGTTTTTAAGCTGCCGCTGTGGGAGCTGATCAATTTTTGGCTCTCGGGGCTGCTGCTGTTTGTGCTGCTGGCGGTGGCGCTGCTGTATTTGCTAGCTGGAGATACCTTTAGCCAGGGGCGCTTTGGCGGCTTTTCGGCCCCTCAGCAGCGGCATTTGTATGCGATCGCCGCTGGCCTACTGCTCACCAACTCTTTAAGCCACTGGCTAAAGCATTTCAAGCTGGTGTACTCCACGCAGGGGATCGGCTATGGCGCTAGCTTTACAGATATCCATGTCGACTGGCCGGTAGATGCTGCGCTGAGCCTGATTTCGTTGGGGCTGGCTCTGTTTTTGATATGGCGCACCTTAACTTGGTCGGGCGTGGGTTCGTTCGTTAAGACCTCGCCTCATCAGGGCTGGTGGAGCAGAGTGCTAGCCGCGCATCCCGTGCTGTTTGCGATCGCCCTATACCTAATCTTTGCCCTGCTGGGCAACACGCTGGTGCCCTGGCTCGTGCAGCGCGTTGCCGTACAGCCTAACGAATTGCTCAGAGAAACGCCCTACCTAGAGCGAACCATTGCCTTTACCAGAGCCGCCTTTGGCCTTGACAATATTGAAACCGAAGCTTTTAACCCACAGGGCGACTTAAGCCTTGCCAAACTACAGGAAAAAGGCTCAACCGTGAGCAACATCCGCCTGTGGGACACGCGCCCGCTGCTAGAGTCTAATCGGCAGCTTCAGCAAATCCGGCTGTACTACGAATTTCCAGATGCCGATATTGATAGATATACCTTAGCGGGTGATAACGGCGAAATAGAACGGCGGCAGGTGTTAATTTCGGCGCGTGAGCTAAATTATCAGCAGGTACCCGCTAAGGCTCAAACTTGGGTAAACGAACACCTGATTTATACGCATGGCTACGGCTTTACCATGAGCCCAGTCAATACGGCAGGGCCGAGCGGCTTGCCAGAATACTTTATCAAAGACATCGCGCATACGCCCAGCTCAGCTAGCATTGCCCGCTCCATTCCCATCGGCAAGCCGCGCATTTATTTTGGCGAGCTTACCAATACCTACGTGATGACCAACAGCCGCGCTCCCGAGCTGGACTATCCTAGCGGCAGTGAAAATGTGTATAACCGCTACGACGGGCAGGGCGGCATTCGCATCGGGCCATTGTGGAAGCGGCTGCTGTTTGCCAAGCACTTGGGCGATTGGAAAATGCTGCTCACCAATGACTTTACTCCGGACACTCGGCTGATGTTTCGACGCAACATTAAGCAGCGAGTGCGCAAAATTGCGCCGTTTTTACGGTTTGATGACGATCCTTATCTAGTCATTGCCAACGCTGAGGGCGCGTATTCATCGCCGGGGCAAGAGTCGGGTGAAAACTACTTGTATTGGATGGTAGAAGCTTATACGACGAGCGATCGCTATCCCTATGCCGATCCGGGTGAAAACACCTACAACTACATTCGCAACTCAGTCAAAATCGTCGTTGATGCCTACAACGGTTCTGTCCATCTCTACATTGCTGACGAAAACGACCCGGTAATTCGCACCTGGGCGCAAATTTTCCCCAACATGTTTGAGCCGCTCTCAGCCATGCCGCCCGCCCTGCACTCTCATATTCGCTATCCGCCCGATCTCTCGCTGGTGCAAACCAATCAGCTCCTCACCTACCACATGACCGACCCTCAGGTTTTTTACAACCGAGAAGACCAGTGGCGTGCGCCCAACGAAATTTATGCTAACAAGCAGCAGGTAGTAGAGCCCTACTATCTCATTATGGAACTGCCTGGAGAAACCGAGGCAGAGTTTGTGTTGCTGCGGCCCTTTACGCCCGCTCAGCGAAATAACCTGGTCGCCTGGATTGCCGCCCGCTCCGATGGCGAACAGTATGGCCGTCAGCTGCTGTATCAGTTTCCCAAGCAGGAGCTGGTGTTTGGGCCTGAGCAGATAGAAGCTCGCATTAACCAGGAGCCCGAAATCTCCCAGCGCATCTCTTTGTGGAATACCCAAGGATCACGGGCCAACCAGGGCAACTTGCTGGTGATTCCAATCGAGCAGTCTTTGCTGTACGTAGAACCCTTGTATTTAGAGGCCGTGCAAAATCGACTGCCCATTTTAGCGCGGGTAATTGTCGCCTACAAAAACCGCATTGCGATGGCAAAAACCTTGGATCAAGGCTTGCGGGCTATCTTTACGAATGAGACCAGCGGCGATGAGGCGATTATTCGAGACTTGGGCAGCGGCGACAGCGTAGAAGATTTGCTGCTGCCCGGTGGCGGCGATTAGCGATCTTTGAAAAGCAGGCTTTGACAACGGCGCGCTTTTGCTAAAACAAGAAATCAACAGGAAATATCTCTCTTGCCGACCGATTTGTTCACGATTATTCGACCTGAGCGTAAGCCTTTGCCAATTGTGGCAAACTTGCCGCACAGCGGGCTGAAGCTGCCAGGGGCGATCGCCGCACAGTTTACCCCCGCACATTCACAAAGCCTGCCTCACTCCGACTGGCATCTACAGCCGCTCTACAGCTTTTTGCCTGCTTTGGGCATTACGGTTATGCAGGCTAACTATAGCCGCTACGTGGTCGATCTCAATCGGGCGCTAAAGCCGCCGTTTTTGGGATCTTTTTGGTCGGCAGTGGTGCCCGAGCAAACGGCGTTTAAGCAGCCCATTTACGCCGCGCAAAAGCCCAGTAAGGAGAGCCTGCGCGATCGCATTGACGAATTTTATTTGCCCTACCATCAGCAGCTAACGGCGTTGCTCAACGACGCGCTGAGCCAGCACAACACCGTGTATCTGCTCGATTTACACAGCTTTATGGGCCTGATTACTGACGACGTGTGCTTGGGCAATGCCAACGGTCAAACCTGCCAAAGCGCCTTGATTGACCAGGCGGCTAATAGTTTTACGCAGCAAGGCTATCAAACGGTTAAAAACAAAGTATTTACCGGGGGCTACATCACTCGTCACTACGGCCAGCAATCGCAGGTAGAAGCCCTACAGATAGAGATTCGATACCCCGTTTATCTGCCCGACAGTCAGCTAGAGACTGGCCATATTCCAGCATGGCAAAGCCCCAAATTTGAGCAGGCTCAAGCCAGACTCAAAAAAGTTTTTAAAGACATAGCTGCCTCAGTCGCAAGCTGAAAGAAAATTTACAGCAAAAATGACAGATTCATGCTCTTTTGCTTTAGCGTTCTGCTTATCGCTGAAGCTTTATATCTCGTTCATCTTTTTTCGATTTGTTTTACGTCTTCTTCACATTCGTATCCCATCAAGGCCGTAGTATTACTTAGGCAAGATCACAAAACTTTAACTATTTTTTACATATAAAAAGCGCAGATATTTTTTTGATAAATTTGCTGTAGCCAGTTGCGGAACACTGTGAGCGGCTTCGCCATCGTTATTGCTAGTTGAATCATTGAGCTGACCACTGAAATTAAGCTGCCCTTGAGCAGTTTTATCAGGAGTATTTTGTTTTGGAAATTCCCAACACCTTTGTTCTTCGTCAGCCGGAGCCAGCAAAAAGCAGCGATGACTTAGACTTTCGCCGCTATTGGCAGGCGGTAAGGCGGCGCTGGATACCGGCGGCGGGTGCTAGCGTTTTAATAATGGGCTTAACGACGGCGGCGATCGCCCTGCAAAAGCCAACCTATCGGGCCGTGGGCAAGCTGCTGATGAAGCCTGACGAAACGCCCTCGCTCACCGGCCTAGACTCTAGCAAGATGAAAGAGTTTGAGCCGCTGACGATTCAAAGCAATCCGCTCAAAACAGAAATTGAAATATTAAGATCTCAGCCGCTGCTGCAAAAGGCGATCGCCGCCCTGAGCCTAACCGATATCGACGGCTCACCCCCCCCTGCGGGCGCAGTAGGATCTCAGCTAGAAGTCGATGTTTCTGGCGGCACCGACGTGCTCAACGTAGCTTTTTCCTCAGACGATCCCGAGCTGTCTGCCGTGATGGTAAACACGCTGATGAGGCTGTATATCGCCAACAATATTGAGCTGCATCAGAGTGAGATGATGACGGCTCGCGACTTTATTATTAAAGAGCTGCCCAGCGCCGAGGCCGATGTGCAAAAGGCTGAGCGGGCGCTGAGCGAGTTTAAGCAGGCCAACGAAGTCGTTACAATTGAAGATGAGGCCCGCTCAGCCGTTGAGTTTGTCACCCAGCTAGATCAAGACATTGCGGCCAAACAGTCAGAGCTGGCCAACGCCGACGCTAAGCTGTCGGTCATTCAAAATCGGCTCAATGTTTCAGCAGCTGAAGCGATAGACCTCAGCGCTGTGAGCCAGTCACAAGGCGTACAAGAAACCCTCACCGAGCTGCAAAGCGTCGAAACTCAGCTCGCCGAAGCGCAGTCGTTTTTTAAGCCTAGCAGTCCTCAGGTGCTGTCTCTGCAAAGCAAGGCCGATTCGCTACGGCAGCTTTTGCAAGGCCGCGTTCGTCAGGTGGTTGGCCCCTCGGGTGCGGTAGGCCAAAACCTTCAGGTGGGCGAGCTAGAACAAGGGCTGATCGACAATTTAGTGAATTTAGAAGTGGAGCGACTAGGGTTAGCGAGCCAGGTAACAGCGCTGAGCTTATCGCGGGGCTCGTATTCACAGCGAATGAATGATTTGCCAGGGCTAGCGCGCCAGCAGCGGGTGTTAGAGCGCCAGCTAGACGCAGTGCAGGCCACCTATGAAACGCTGCTCACTAAGCTGCAAGAGCTGAAAACTACTGAAAATCAGTCTTTGGGCAACGCTCGCGTTATCGAGCTAGCCGGGGTGCCAGGGAGCGCAGCGCTCAGCAAAAAGACGGTGGCGATGGGATTAGGGGGCGGGCTGCTGAGCCTGCTGACCTTTGGGGCGGTGGTGCTGCTGTTAGAAGGCCGCGATCGCACCGTTAAAACTACTGATGAGCTGCAAAAGATTTACAGCTGCGACCTGCTAGAGACCCTCCCTCAAAAGTCGCTGGCAAAAGAAGACCTCACCCATACTGAACTTCATCCAGTATCAATAGACACATTGGTTAGCGTAAGAGACCATCCGCGATCGCCCAGCAGCGAAATTTACCGCTCGCTTCAGGTCAAGCTACAGTATTTCAATGAAGTTCGCGCCTTCAAAGCCGTTACTATTCTCAGCGCGACGCCCCAAGAAGACAGCTCAATCGTCGCGGCCAACCTAGCCATGGCAACGGCTGAACTCAAGCAAAAGATTTTGCTGATTGACGCTAACTTACGCGCTCCCCGGCAGTCTACTCTGTGGCATTTTCCTATAGAGTCTCAAACGGCTGGCCCTAAAGAAATTGGCCTTAGCAACGTGCTGCAGGGTGAAACCACGCTGCAAAAAGCTGCTCAACCGATCAACAGCCATCTGTGGGTGCTCCCCGCCGGACGAGAGCCGCCTTCGCCATTGGCTTTGTTGCGATCGCCCAAAATGCAGGCGCTAATGCGAGCCGCCGCGCAAAGCTTTGATGCAATTATCATCGACAGTCCGGCCCTGCTGCTGGCCCCAGATGGTTTGGTACTGGGCAGGCTTTCTGATGGCGTTGTGGTGGTCAGTCAGCTAGGCACCGTAGAGCGAGCTAATTTGATTGAGGCCAGCAACGCTTTAAAGAAATCGCATCAGAGCGTACTTGGCCTAGTGGTCACTGGCGCTGAAGAGAAAGATTATGCGGGCGATCGCTGGCTTTATCGGTCTTCTTCAGCTAATCGTTTGCCCTCTGACAAGCGCCCATCAGATGAAGCATCACCCATTCAAGTCGCTATTCTTCCAAATGACTTTCAAGATAATTCGTCAAACAATTATCAGTCCATCTCAACAGAATTTACTGCTCAGGGCAAAGCCAAAGATTGATTGATCAAAAAACACCATGGCACTCATTCAAAGACTTTCAGAGCAAATATTTGCCGTATTAGTCTTATTCTTTTACACAGGCGGCATTTTACCCTTCATCGGCAAAGGGCATCCGCTAGAACCCTTAACGCTAGTTTTGCCTCATGCGGTTGCTGTAGCTGCGCTGCTGCTGCTACTTACTCGCTGGGAGAAAACGCTTGCTAGCTTCGGGCGATCGCCTCTGTTTTGGCTGATGATGACGATTGTTGTAGTTTCTCCTTTTTGGTCAGATAGCCCTAATGCTACCTGGGGAGAGATTGCACCGCTGCTGCGCGTGACGCTGTTTAGTCTGTATCTGGTCTCTCGATACTCTTTACGAGAAATTTTGCAAATTTCTGGCTGGGCGCTTGGGCTAGCAGCCTTGCTCAGCCTAGTATTCGGGGCTCTTCTACCCGCCTACGGTGTGATGGGACAAGGCTACGTTGGCCAGTCTCAAGACTGGACGCATGAAGGCTCCTGGCGCGGCATTTATGTTCATAAAGTATTTTTGGGCACGGTTATGGCAGCGAGCATTTTGGTATCTTTATACCTAACAAGCTGGAAAAATCCGCTTAGGCCACTGGCTCTTATCGCTAGTGCGATCGCGCTTATCAGCCTGCTCATGTCCACGACAAAGGCAGCGCTGCTGATTTTAGTCGTTATGATCGGCTGCATTCCGATTTATCGTTCTTTTCGCTGGAAGCCAAAGCAGCTAGCTGCTTTTTTAGCGGTTGGCTTACCACTCACAGTTTTTATAACAGGCGCGGTTTTAAGCAACGCTAGCAGGATTTTGCAGGCGTTCGGCAAAACCACAACGCTGAGTGGTCGCACTGAGATTTGGCCGCTGGTAATCGAAAGCATCAGCAGACGGCCTTGGTTTGGCTATGGCTACGAGTCGTTTTGGCTCAACGGCTGGGAAGGCCAAGCCGCAAACATCTGGGTGTATCTACCTCGTGGGTTTGAGCCGCCCCATGCCCACAATGGCTTTCTTGATGTTTTGCTCAGCTTTGGCATAGTGGGTTTCGTTGTTTTTCTACTAAACCTAGTAGGCTTTGGCTGGCGAGCCTGCCGATGGATTAGAGCTAACCCAGGGGTCGATGGCCTAGTGCCCCTGATGTTTTTAACCTTTATGTTGCTACTTAACATCACCGAAAGCTTTTGGTTTAACAGCGATATTTTGTGGGTTGGCTATGTCACTTTGGCTTTAACAATGGCCCAGAAGACTCACCAGCCCCATTTGAAACTTTATCTCATGCCCAACGCATCGCCCGTCTCGCCGCCCAACGCATGGGCCGAGGCTATAGCTCAATGCCATGAGTAGTCCTTATTCCTCAAATTCTATGATCATTTATAACAAAGTCAAACAGCTTTTCTCCGATCAATATGTTCGCAATATCGGGTGGCTTGGCTTCGGAGAAGTGGTGGGCAGAGTTTTCCGCTTAGGAATTGTGGTGTTTATCGCGCGAATACTCACTCCTCATGACTATGGACTAGCTGCCATTATTTTGACGGTGAAAGAATTTGCGCTGGTTTTCACCCTAAACGGTGGCATTACCGGGAAGCTTATTCAGGCGGACAAAGCAGACCTCGACGTGCTCGCAAACACTGCCTACTGGCTCAACTGGATCTTCTGCGGGATTCTGTTCTCATTACAGTGTGTGGCTGCTTTTCCGGTCGCGATGTTTTATCAAGAGCCTCGCCTAATTTTGCC
>JBARVS010000315.1:0-1502 GCA_049646385.1 Phormidesmis sp.
GAATTGTACTTGCGCTGGCTTCAGAAGCACGACCAAGAACCTGATGAGCTTCCTCCCCTTGGCATTATCTTGTGTGCAGGCAAAAAGCAAGAACAGATTGAATTACTAGAATTAGATCGTAGCGGTATTCATGTTGCTGAGTATCTAACCATCTTGCCACCCAAAGAGGTTCTACAAACAAAACTGCAAAGTGCGATCGCAGCCGCTCGTAGTCGCCTTTCGTCCACTGATGAGGAGCAGGATACCGCCCCACTTGAGTAAGGCAAAAGCTATGCTGGAAACCAACTATGAATCCAGCATATCAATTTGGAATACAGTGTATTCCAAATTGATAGAAGTCGTTTGAACTCATAAACCGTTAGAAAGTAGTCCTCACATCGCTGTGGGATACAGAGCCGTGAAGAAGAAAAAATTAGACAATAACCAGCGGCAAAAACGCCATCAGTGGAAGAAGAAACACAAGAAATCCCTTAACGAAGACCGGCAACGGGACACCATCAAGCGACTCTCAAGAGCTGCGGGAGCCTTGAAAGGTCAGTCTTTTCCAAACCAAACGCAAGCAATAGCAGCACTTACAGAGAAATGCTGGGAAATAGACGTATTGAAACCTCACTACGCAACATTCAAAAAATATGAACACCTATGGGTTCATTTGATAGAAAAAGAGTCGAACGACGATCATCTCTAGAGAAGCTGGATACACTTCTAGCTCATTACAGAGTGAATTAAGGCTGATGATCGATGGCCAGACTCGCGCTACTACCTAGCTCCCATTCATCGGCCAGTATGTCGTATAAGTTGCCTCTTATCTTACGACAGCCGTGCTAGAACCATGAACCCGCCTAAGATGCTCCTGTTTTTCCGAGCGATCACACAACACTAGAGGTGCAGTGGAATGAGAGCGCGCTTCTCAAAGCCTCACTAAATCGCAACGCCCCAGGGATTCAAGAAATGGTTATAGCCCTAGATGCAGACCGCTACTCTCATCCGGCGAGACATGCAGGTAGGCCGCTGTCGTATCCAAGCTGGCATGGCCCAGCGTTTCTTTTACTAAGCCAATCGACGCCCCTCTATGTAAGGCATGGCTCGCGTGAGCATGGCGAAACCAGTGGGGCGAAACCGCTTTGTCGATGCCCGCCTGCTGCTTAGCCTTAGTAACAATCCGATTAATCTGAGAGCGCGTCAGGTGCCGCCCGGTGCGACTGGGGAAAACCGGCGCAGCATCGGCGGCATCAGCCCGGTACTGCTGAAGCTGAGTCCAGACAGAGGCAGGCACCACGACATAGCGCGTCTTATCCCCCTTGCCTGTAATCGCCACAATTGCATTGCCATTCTCCTGCGCGACCCAGTGGCCCCAGCTCATCGAACAAACTTCAGACGCTCTCGCACCCGTGGCATAGAGCGTTAGCAGAATGAGCGCATCGCGCCGCTGGCCCTGGAAGCCGTGGATCAGGCGCAGCGTATCGGCCTCGCTCATAATGCGAGCATGGAGGGTTTTAGTC
>JBARVS010000316.1:0-4360 GCA_049646385.1 Phormidesmis sp.
CCTCCATCGACCAGCCTCAATACACACAGAAGAGTCGAAACAAACCCCATTCCTATCATCGGGGTTCCAGGGTTGCTAGGGTTAGTCGCCTTAGTTGATAAGCTGAAGTCCAGTGAGTTAGCCAAACAAAAGGAAGCCACATGTCCTACCAGTCCACCTCCCCCCGTCTGTAGCCAAAAGCGAACCCACAGCTCTCCTGTGGGAGACCCTGCCTGCGAGTCAGCGACAGCAGCTTCTGGTCTTGCTCAGCCAACTGGTCATTCATCAGTTGACTGGCAAGGCGCAACCGGAGGCAAAGCATGATGATTAATGCTGTTTGTAGTGATGCGTGGAGTGGTCGCATACAGAGCCACCATCAAGAGCGTCTGGCAATCGTTTATGTTCGCCAATCTACCCTTCATCAAGTCTTGGAGAACCAAGAGTCAACGCGCCTACAGTATGCGCTAGTAGACCGGGCTAGCGCTTTAGGGTGGTCGAGCGAGCGGGTCTTGGTCATTGATGAAGACCTGGGTAAGTCAGGCGCAGAGAGTCAGAATCGTAGCGGTTTTCAGCGACTTGTGACAGAAGTCAGCCTGAACCATGTCGGTCTAGTGCTAGGGATTGAGATGTCTCGGCTGGCCCGTTCCTGCAAGGATTGGCATCAGTTACTAGAAGTCTGCGCCTTGTTTAATACACTGATAGCAGACCAAGACGGGGTCTACGACCCTAGTCACTACAATGACCGTCTGCTGCTAGGTCTGAAAGGAACGATGAGTGAAGCAGAACTACATCTCATCAAGCAACGGATGAGTCAGGGCAAGCTGAATAAAGCAAAACGAGGAGAGCTGCACTTTGATTTGCCGACAGGTTACGTTCGGCAGCCTTCGGGTGAAGTGACTTTCGACCCCGATGAACAGGTACAATCTGTTATTCACTTGTTGTTTCGGAAGTTTGATGAAGTCGGTACGCTGCACGGTGTTCTCCGCTATCTGGTAAACAACAACATTCAGTTGGGTATTCGGTTGAGAGGCGGCTTGAAGAAAGGCGAGCTAGAGTGGCGTCGTCCAACGCGTTCCACACTTCAGGGCTTGTTCAAGAATCCTATCTACGCGGGTGTTTATGCCTATGGTCGGCGACGGATATCTTCTCATCATCCAGAGACCGGTCGGGTGCGGCTAGGTCAGATAAGTTTGAGTCCTGATGAGTGGCATGTCTTTATTCCGAATCAATTTCCGGCTTATCTGAGCTGGGAACGCTACGAACGTAACATCTTGAGAATGCAGGAAAACCAAGCCTGCGCCGACCGACTAGGGCATCCACGTCGAGGCGCTGCACTGCTCACTGGCCTCTTGGTCTGTGGGCAGTGCGGCAATCGGTTGGGCATTCGCTATGCAGGCGACAACTACCACAGCTACATTTGTCAGCGACTGACCATCAGCTACGGAGCCCCTGCTTGCCAGTCAATTCCTGGCAAGGCTATCGACCAGTACATCAGCGCCAGTGTTCTGAGCGCGATAGAACCAGCGACGCTAGAGCTGTCGTTGAGGGCAATTAGTCATCTTGAGACCGAGCGTACGGAGCTAGATAACCTATGGCAGCAACGATTGGAGAGAGCTGACTTTGAAGCGAAGAGAGCAGAGCGACACTACCAGTGTGTAGAGCCCGAAAATCGGTTAGTCGCTCGCCGATTAGCTCGGTCATGGGAAGAAAAGTTGGTCGAGCAGAAGCGATTAAAAGAAGAATATAAGCGCTTTTCCAGCCAGAAATCTCACCGATTGAGTGAGGATGAGATGACACTAATTCGCCAGCTATCGCAAGATCTTCCGGCACTCTGGCACTCTGATACAACAACAAATGCTCAGCGAAAGGAGATTGTTAGACAGGTCATCTCACGTATTGTTGTTCAAGCTGAAGGTCTAACCGAAAAAGTCAATGTAGAGATAGAATGGATGGGCGGTCACATGACGCGCTCGGTCTGCTTTCGACCGATTGGAAAACTCTGTCATCTGAGCTACTATCCACAACTATGCGACCGCATTAAAGCGCTGGCATCGGAAGGATATAAGGCCGCCGCTATTGCTGAGCAGATCAATCAGGAGGGATTCCAACCAGCAAAGCGGCAGAAATGCTTCAGTACGCAGAGCATACAGTCGCTCATGCGCCGGATAGGCGTCTCTACGCCTCGGCGAGCCACTGCCAAGAAGCCATCTCTGCCTGCAGATCAATGGTGGCTATCAGATTTGGCGAACGCTCTCGATATGCCTGCTGTAACGCTTTATGGCTGGATAAAGAAGGGCTGGGTTCAGGGCAGACAGGAAACTTTTGCTAACAAGCGATGGATGGTCTATGCCTCGCCGGCAGAGATTGTGCGGTTAAAGCAGTTACAGCAGCAGATTAAGCAGGGGTGCTGGCCTCCTTCGGCACAGGTTGGCTGTGCTTCCACTTCAAACACCACTAGAAAACTATGAAAAAGCGATCAGTATCTCAAGAGGCGGACGCAACTCAGGCTAGACAAAATGACTCTTATCAGGGCATTGAGGCTGGCCGTTGTCCAATTCGCAAAGTGCCAGCAAGAACTGGGCGTACGACCACTGCTCCTGCATTGCTTGATTCTCGAAATTCTGCCAGTGGTTGAGCATATGGGAGAGTCGTAGGGTTTTGAGATGCTCGCTGAGACTTTGATAGGGACTCATCGGTTCGGGTGGACTTGGCTGCTGGTCTGATAGATTCGATAGGCTCGGTGAGTCTTTTGGCACTGAGGAGTTGGTCATAGCTTGAAAGGTCATGTTGTTTTACACTCACCGTTGGCATCTGTGTGCCGGTGAGCAGTTGAAAGTGACGGCGGAGGCCGACGAGCGTGAGGCTACCGGCATTCAGCTCGGCTTCTAGATAATCGGCAACCGCAGGCGCTTTATTCTGCGTGGCGGCGACATACAACGCTTCAACCATCAGCACTGCTGCTGAATCGATCTCAAAATCCGCTTCTATTTGTGCCCAAAGCCGCCGATAGTGGTCATTCGGTAACAGGTCATCTCGCCAGGTGCAGTAAATGAAGGCTCTTGGCTTTCGCTTGAGTCCTTCTATGACATGGCGATAGTTGATACATCTAGCGCGGCGCTTGCCTTTGACACTTACTCGCACCCTCGGCAGTTCGACGACAACTTGCCTACCCAGATAGCCGACAATCCGGTTGTGATAGAGATGTAGCTCTAGCTGACGCCCAATCAGTCGAGACGGCACGGTATAAAGCACACAGCGCACCTCAATCGTGCTGTAGCGGCTCACCCGAGCCGTTAGCACTTCGTAGTCAGGCACTCGATACTTGGGCAGAGGTTGTAGTACTTTCTGTTCCTCTTCAAACTTTGACTGACTCCGTTGATTAAGCTTTTCAACAGACTTATTGATAAAGTCTTGATAAGCGTCAACGCTCTCAAAATCGAAGCTGCCCTTGATGTACAGTGCTTGCTCTATGCGGTGTTTGAGATGGCCGTGAGGTGACTCAATGGAGCCGTTCTCGTGTGCTATTCCTTTGTTGTTGCGCGTTGGCTCCAAACGGTAGTGGTCGCACAGCTCATCGTAGTATTGAGTCAGCACTTTTCGATGTTGGCCGCGCGCATTTTTGTAGGCGGCGCTTAAGCTATCGGTTCGATGTTGCCGAGGCACTCCACCACTGGCGGCTAGCGCATTCTGCAACCCTTCTGAAAGGGCAATAAAGCTCTCGCCACCCTCAATGATCTGAGCATATCGCCAACCACTGTAGGCCAGTCGGTAGTGATAGATCAGGTGCTCAAATGGCTTGCCGTTGATGGTGATCTCTATGCCCTTGAGTTCGGTGAAGTCTGAAAAGCCCATCATTCCTGGCTCATGTCGTAGCTCGAACATCACCTCCGGGGCTGGCCCATGAACTGCTTTCCACAGCTTCACTCGCCGCTGGAGTGTCCGCAGCACTGCGCTGTATTGTCCAGGGTAGTGCTCTTGCAGATACTCATAGAGCGTCGTTGGCATTAACCTGGGTTCTTGCCGTAGCATTGGCTCTAGCACCTCATCCCACACGACTGCTAACGGATCTTCCCTTGTCCGCCAGTCGTGCGCTCTGCCTCGATTCGGTCGGTGCCGACCTGACTCTATGCGCTGGCCAGTGCGCTCTGAAATCTCTGCTAGCTTGGCTGCTTCTGCCTGCTTGAATCCGCTCTCTCTGGCATTCATATACACACGGATTTGATACCGTTGAATGGTTTGTTTCGACACTTGAGGGTTTCCCTTTTCACAGTTGGGTTTCCTCAGTGTCTTTTCTTTGGCTTAAATTTGCTGGGTGACAACCCGGTGCTGACGGCTCGCCTTTACAATTGGCGTCGCCTGTCTACGTTATTGTCACCTGATA
>JBARVS010000317.1:0-1619 GCA_049646385.1 Phormidesmis sp.
AGTTATTGTATGGACAGAGCGAGTAGGTAACGTCATCCGAATTATCTCAGCACGAAAGGCAAACCGATATGAGCGCAAACGATTCGAAGAATACCTCACGGACTGATTGGGCAGCACTAGAGGCAATGAGCGACGATGAGATTGATTACTCTGATATTCCACCTTTGACTGAAGCCTTCTTTGAGAATGCGACTTTACGCATTCCATCTAGTCAGGCACGTAATTTAGTGCAGCTTGAACCAGACATCATCAAGTGGTTTCGAGCCCAAGAAATGGACTATAAGACACTGATCAATCAAGCTCTACGCCGCTACATAGAAGACAGCGGTATGCAGTAGCAATTACTAGATTTCAACTTGCATCGGAGCGTATCGACAAAACCGAGGAGTGCGGCTCAAGACCTAAGCGAATGTGGCATCATTACTTAATAGGTGGTTGCAGAAGGTTTAGAGCCTGAGAAGGAGGCATGATGACGAGCTTTGAGCAAATCAAAGATTTTAGTTGGGCGATCGCCGAAAAGTTCCAGCCAGAGAAAATCATTCTCTTTGGCTCCTATGCCTACGGCAAACCGAACCAGGACTCAGACGTTGATTTGCTAGTGGTTTTGCCTTTTGAAGGGTCGCCAATCCATAAAGCAGTTGAGATTCGCCAGTCAGTCAGAGCACCCTTCTCGCTGGATCTAATGGCTAGGACGCCTCAACATCTCCAAGAACGTTTAGAAATGGGCGATTTCTTCATCCAAGAAATTCTACAAAAGGGCCGCGTCATCTATGAAGCCAATCACGCAAGAGTGGGTCGGTAAAGCAGAGGGCGATTTTGCGACAGCTCAACGAGAGCTACAAGCACAAGAAAACCCAAACTATGACGCCGTTTGTTTTCATAGCCAGCAGTGTGTAGAAAAGTACCTTAAAGGTTGCTTACAGGAAGCCGGTATCTTTTTCGAGAAGACACATGATCTCGCCAAATTGTTAGATTTGCTTTTACCGATAGAGTCTGACTGGGAGTCAATGCGCTTGACGCTAAATTCGCTGACGATCTATGCAGTAGAACTGCGGTATCCTGGCGTTTCGGCAAGCCAGTCTAACGCGGATGAAGCGTTTAAGGATTGTCTTCAAATTCGACAGGTGTTGCGGCAATATCTTGCGGATGATAGCTAGCTTCGAACTCGTGAAGAATCTGAGTAGATGTGATCGCGCCTTCTGACAAACACATCAATATTTATCAGAATAAGGCGAAGTTCTCTACGAGAATCGCTGCTGCGCGAGTATGCCTCAAAAAAAGCGCCCTAGCCGTCAAGATATTAATCGCATTCAGCAACGTTCGACTTTTGTGGGCCGGGTAGAGCATTTAGAAACGTTTGAGCGAAACTTAGTTCATCTCGATAGAACGGCAGATGGATTTAGCTACCCTAAGGACTTTCTTTTCAATGTGTGGGGGCAGGGTGGCGTTGGGAAAAGCACGCTGCTGAGGCGGTTTGAAGATATTGCTAAAAAGCATAGCGGTCTTACGGCTCGGATTGATGAGGCGATCGCTTCTGTGCCTGAGGTGATGGCGGCGTTTGTGAAGCAGCTCACTGAGCAAGGGCAGGCGTTTCCTAAGTTTAGCGATCGCTACAAGGT
>JBARVS010000318.1:0-10456 GCA_049646385.1 Phormidesmis sp.
GCCTTGGGCTGACCCGACTGGCTGATCTCGCTCACCGCTGCCGTGTGCTGAGTGCAAGCATCTAGCCCTGCAAAAAAGCGAGGATCTTCTACGTCTAAAATGATTGGGAACAAGCGACCCGCTGACTCATTGGTTTTTTTAATCACTTCAATGTCATACTCACGCGCATCCAAACCCAGCGAAGCATAGAAGCCCTTGCGCTGAATATCGTTGAGGTACATGGTGGCAAATACCGAGAGCAAAAAGAAGCGGCACCACAGGCGAGCTTTGAGGTCGTTTAAAAACTGAGGCTGCGACTTCATCATCGCGGCAAAAAAGTCGCCGTGGCGGTTTTCGTCTTGGCACCAGTTGTCAAAGAAGTTAAAGATGGGATAGATGGTGTCGCTGGGATTTTGCTCTAGGTGGCGGAAGATAGTGATATAGCGCCAGTAGCCAATTTTCTCAGAAAGATAGGTGGCGTAAAAGATGAACTTAGGCTTGAAGAAGGTGTAGCTTTTGCTCTTGGTCAAAAAGCCTAAGTCGAGCTGAAGGTTAAAGTCGGACATGGCCTTGTTGAGGAAGCCAGCGTGACGCGCCTCATCGCGGCTCATCAAATCAAAGCCTTCTGCCAGGATAGGATTGCGGCCTTTAAGCTTGCGAGCTAGCTCCTTATATAGCAAAAAGCCAGAAAACTCGGCGGTGCAGGAGCGCTCTAAAAATTCAATGAACATCTTGCGCTTTTCGCCCTGGATGTGATCCCAAGCGCCCTCGAACCGGGCATCGCGCACGAAGTGGTGGCGGTTGTAGTCCTCTTTGAACTCAGCGATGATGGCTTTGAGTTCTTCTTCGTTGGCAGAAACGTCCATTTCAGCCATTTCTTCAAAATCGGTGGTGTAAAACCGGGGGGTCAAGATAGTGTCTTGAGCGGGCGCTTTGATACCGGGCCGAATTTCGTCAGAGGTGACTGTTTGTGCGGGTCTTTTTAGGGAGTCTACCATTGAGTCCTTTTGCCTATGCCTTTAGCTGATGTATTGGTATGTTTGAGGTGTGTGAATATTAGTGTACAAGATAAAAACTTTAGCGCTGCGGTTTTTAAGAATTGCAACAATTGAGGTGGGCGGACAGTCAAGCTTTTTAGGGGGTTTTTCAGCGGGCTTTTAGGGAGTAGCGTAACTCATGGAAAGTGGCAAAAGAGCGTTTGTAAGGCTGCTGTGGGCCTGGGCGATTGGCTATCCGCTGGTGATAGTTTGGGGGGTGGACTTAGCTGTGGGCGTGGTGCTGAAGCGGGAGGTGGCGCTGGCGGCTGATTGGCTTCCTAAGCTGTTTCAAAGTGCGATCGCAGCTATGCCCTTTGTTGCCCTAGCCGTGTGCGGCGAGGTGCTGATAGGCCGTAATGATCGGCGGGCCTTGAGCGGGCTGAGGTTTGCGGCGGTGAGTGTGGCGATCGCCTCGCTCACAATTTGGATAGCCTACTATGGGGACGCCATTCGCGCCTACATAGGCCAAAACACTGGCCAAGACAGCGGCGGTGCAAATATCGGCTTGGGTTTGCTGCTGGTATTCTCCCCTATGCTGCTGTCGCTGCTGATTCCGATTGCTTACCTAGTCGGCGTTCGGCTATCTAAGTTTTGATCGCATTGTGAGCAGCTTTATATTGAGATATGGAAAGAAGAAGTGCGAATAAGCAGCCATATAACTGGCGATTGCTATACTAAAAACTATAAAGATTTTTCAATGCAATCTCATGAGTTCTGAAACGATAGAGGCTATTAAACCCTGGCTCAATTTCATCCATCCAATCGCCATGTGGGGAATTTTGGCTCTGACGCTTTATGCTGCTTACTTAGGGTATCAGTATCGACAGACCCGCCTAGCAACGGGTGAAGAAAAAAAAGAGCTGATCAAAGGCAAGTTTTTAGGTCGTCATCATCGGGCAGGTTCTGCTGTGCTGGCGCTGATGGTTTTAGGCAGCTTGGGCGGCATGAGCGCGACTTACATTAACAACGGTAAGCTGTTTTTTGGCCCTCACTTGCTTGTCGGACTGGGCATGATGGGCCTGATCGCAACATCGGCCTCAATGGTGCCTTTTATGCAAAAGGGTAACGACACCGCCCGCTACACCCACATCACGCTAAACGCAGTGCTGGTGGGCTTGTTTAGCTGGCAGGCTTTTTCGGGCGTACAGATTGTGCAAAAGCTGTTGAACACTATGTTTGGCCAAGCGTAAGCTGTTTGGCCAAGCGTAAGCTTTAAACAACAGCCGCCAAAACTAGATCAAAAAAAACAGACCCCGAGCTTCATCCGGGGTCTGGTAGTCGGCTATCTCCACTGCGGTTTCACGCGGAGCGGCTACCATAGCTCAGGTTCTTTCGTAGCAGGGTCGCACCCAATCCTACGAGGCAGAACAATGGTTATGGGCTGCTCAAAAATGCAGTGTTTGGCTTCGTTGGGATCAATATGCCCACCCACCAAAAAAACTTGCTACGTTTCCAAGCATTACATCAATTATTTTTAATCTATGCGTAATGTATCGAACGGTTTTCGCCTAGTACAATTCATATTTCATGAGCTGGCAGAGCAGAGCGCCGTTGTAGACGGGGGTGCGAGAGGCCGACTTGAGGCCAATGCTGCTTGAGAGGGTTTTGTTGCCACTGAGCACGTAAGCCGTCCAACCTTTGAAGCGCTGCTTGAGTACGTTGCCTAAGAGCTTGTAAAATGCGCCTAAATCGGTGTCTTTGCCCAGCCGTTCGCCATAGGGTGGGTTACAGATCAAGATGCCGCTGTCGGCAGGGGCTTCTACGTCAGCGAGTTCTTTTTGTCGAAAGCTCAGCAGGTGTTCTAGTCCGCATTTTTGGGCGTTGCTGTGGGCTTCAATTAGCACGTTAGGATCGCTATCGCTCCCCCCAATAAAAGCCTCTAATTCCTCTTTTTGCTCAGCTTCGGCCTCAGCAATCATGCGCTCCCATAGGTCATCGTCGTAGTCGAGCCAGGTTTCAAAGCCAAAGCGATCGCGGAACAGGCCAGGGGCGATATTGAGCGATCGCATCCCCGCTTCTAAAGGCAGCGTTCCCGATCCGCACAGCGGGTCAAAAAAAGCCTGATCGAGCTGCCAGCTTGACATTTGAATCAGCGCTGAGGCCAAAGATTCCTTCAGCGGTGCGGCTCCAACAGCAGGCCGGTATCCGCGTCGGTGCAGGCTATTGCCCGAGCTGTCTAAGCTAACGGTGGCCCGGTCGCGATGCAAATGCACATTAACTCGCAGGTCAGGGCTGTGCGTGTCTACGTCTGAGCGATCGCCAAAGTTTTGGGTTTGCTGATGCACAATCGCGTTTTTGACCTGCAAAGCGTTGAAGTGCGTGTGGTTTAGCTCGTCTGTTTTCCCCGTGGCGGTGACGGCTAATGTGTGGTTGGGCCTAAGGTACTGGCTCCAGTCAATGCGCTGGATGCCTGTGAAGAGATCGCTGCTGTCTTCACAGTCGAATTCGTCTAGCCGCTGCAAAATTCTAAAGGGCAGTCTGGCCCAGAGGTTTACTTTATAAAGGAGAGTGCGATCGCCCTTAAACTCCGCCCCGCAAAAACCGGGCTCCACCTCTTTTGCGCCTAGCCTTTCTAGCTCTTCTACCATCAGTGGCTCTAGCCCCCTAGCAACGGTAGCAAAGTATTGATTCATAAAGGCTTTTCCTGCTCGTCTGTTGTCTCTACATCCGCCGCGAGCCAGTCTAACAGCAAAGCCGCAACCACACCGGGCTGCTCTAAATGCGGCAGCACGCCAGTATTTGATACTACCTGAAATCGCCGCACGGTCTGAGGATTTAGCGCTGCTAGCTGGCGACCTGTCGCCACAGGCGTAAACTGCGCCTTTTCTCCCCAAACAACGGCGGTTGGCGTCTGTAGCTTTGCCCAATCAGGCGCTAGGTCAAAATACAAGTCCCCCCTCAGAAAAGAGAGGGCTGAATACTCAGCGTTAGGCTGCTGCGCCGAAGCTAGGTAGGCGGCAACCGTTTCAGCCGAAAGGCGACTTGGCTCAGCAAATAAAAAGTTCTCCAAAAAGTTACGCACTGCAAACTCAGTCGTTGCCCCCAGCGCATAGACGATTGTGTCTAAAAAAGGCGCGTTGATAATTGGCTCAGGAAGTCTTCTACCTGCCCCTTTGCCAAAGTCTCTAAAGCCAGCCGGACAGGTTAAGAACAATCGCTCAAACAAATCAGGACGACTAGCCGCAAGTCTGGCAACTAACGCACCTGTAAAGGAGCTGGCAACAGCAACCACAGGCCCGGTCGCAATCTGTTCAATAAAGTCTTCAATGTTGTTCAAATAGTCTGGCGTTGAGTAGCGGCGCGCAGGATGTGCCGATGCGCCCCAGCCAATTAGGTCGGGCGCAATAACGGTGTAAGCCGTCGATAAAACAGCATAGACCTTCGACCATTCGTAGGCCGATGCACCGCCGCCAAAGTTGTGAAAAAACACGACGATAGGCTGATCTTTTGAAGAGGTCGTTTTTAGCACATGGTCAACGGGCGTGTAGTAGGCGAGTTGTCCTAGTCGAGTCGGCGCTGATTTTTGGCCAAAGCCAGGGGGCTGAAACTTCAGCATAGTCATTCCAAGGAAAGGAAAGGATACGGCCTTATTGTAGTGATTCTTTTATCAATATTGTTTAGTAGGGTTTTTGATTTGGGCACAATGGCCGCGTGCAGCTCCCAGCTTTCAGGCGTTGTTTACCCAAGCTTAAATGCCTGAACCCATTCAATCTTTCTATTTTTCTGCATTTGCATTAATAATATGACTCCTAAACTGTATCGAAAGGCTTTGGCCAAGCTAGCGCTGGCAACTTCTATATTGCTGAGCGGGCTAATCGCAACAGAGGCAATGGCGCACGCTCAGGTCAATGGCCTCACAAGGCATGATTTGCTCAACGGCAGCGCTAGAACAGTTCACAGCGGCGCAAGGTTAGCGCCGATGGTGCCTTCAGCTAAGCGCGATCGCGCTATTCAGCCAGTTGCCCAGCCAGTTATTCAGCCTGCTATCCAGCCTGCTGGAGCCGCTAGCGCCGTTATCGTGCCAGCAAATCCTGCGATCGCTCAAAGCACTCCGGTCACCACCGACGACACCTTTGCACCGCTCAGCGATGATGAAATTCGCGAGCTGCTGCTGCTGGAGCCCAACCGCCTGACAGATCAAATTTCGAGACGGCCCCGCGCCATCCCATCTTCTAGCTTTTTAACGCCGACGGCCTACGGTGCTAGCTGGCGTCAAGCCTATGTGGGCCTAGCCCTGGCAACCGAGGGCGATCGCTCTAAAGCCGATGGCTCTGCTTCGCTGGGCGTTGGCTTTGGCGATCCTATTGAAAACGTGGGCCTAGAAGTGAGCGTCGATATCATCAGCCTAGATGGGTTTGCTGAAGATGGCATTGCTGGCTTTAAGCTGCACAAAATATTTCCCAAAGCGGACAATCTAGCCGTGGCGCTAGGTTGGTCGAACCCGATTAAGTGGGGATCGGCCAAAGAAAGAGACAATCTCTTTTATGGCGTTGTCACCAAAAAGTTTGACTTGCAGCCTAACAAATCCAATCCTTTGCCTTTGACTGCTTCTTTGGGGATAAGTTCTGGCGATGCCTTTCGCGGGTCTTCTACACCAGAGTCCGACAGTGATGGGTCGGTTGATGTGTTTGGCAGCCTGGGCCTGCGGATTATTCCCGAAGTTTCTTTAATCACAAGCTGGACGGGCGATGCGCTAGGGATTGCCGCGTCTGCTGCGCCGTTTAATCAGCCGTTTATCTTCACGCTGGGCGCTTCAGATGTGACGGGTAGCACTGCCGAAGGGACTCGGTTTAATGGCTCTGTTGGCTACAGCTTCAGCTTTTAACAGGCGGCTCCAGCCCAGTCGCTCACCAAAATCAATACACATCCACAAAGAGGTTTTTATGCAAGCTAAAAAAACTGCGATGCTGCGGTTGTTCACCAAAGTGTCTTTGCTAACGTTGGCAGGTCTTTTGACCGTAGAAGCGATTAATCCAGCCCAAAGTTGGGCAGGCTATGCACCTGTGGTTCTGCCCGAATCTGGCAGCAGCGGTGTAGGCGATACGTTTTCATCTGACTTAGATCTTAAACGCATAGCGGCGCTATCCACTCGAATTAGCACTGAGCTAGCTAGTGCACTAAAGACCCTTCAATCACGTCAGTCCGTTTCTTCTATTCAGGGTAAAACGCTTTCTATTTCGCCAGAGGCGATCGCTGCAATCATCGCTGCGGCTGATCGCTCTGGCACGGACACGATTGATTTAGAGGAACGGCTAAAAGCAGAAACAGGGATTGATATTGACGTGGATTCGCTTGCCGTGTCTGGGCGCAATTTAGAAAGTGCGATTATCACTACCAACGGCCTGATCAAAAGTCTTAGTAGTGAGCAGCTCGCTGCCGTTGTTAAGTCGCCTACGTTCATGGTTCTGCTGCAGCTGTTGAACGCGGCCAACCAGTCTGTAGACGATGAAGTGAGCACCATCTTTTTAGAAGGCAGCGAAACCATTGGCATATTGCAAATGAGCCTGCGCCAGCCAGCCGAATAGCCTCTCTTTAGTGAACGCTGGAGTAAACGCTGAAGCAAACGCAGACAACAAAGGGCTGACGCCGACAGGATGCGTTAGCCCTTTTTAATGGCTGCTTTTTCGTCTCACAATGCGGTACAAGTCCGCGTCAGCTTATTCTTCTGCCTGAGCATTGCTAATTTCTCTGACCGCTAGCTGAGTGTAGCAAGGTAGCGCCTTGGGGCCACAAACGCCTGAAACGCTGCCGCTGGCAACCACCGCCTGACCCACATAAGGCTCTAACGGCTGCCTACCCGTAAGATACACGCGCTCAACGCCCGGTACCTCAATATAGTAGCCACCGGGTGGGGGCGATAGGCTCTCACCGTCTTGATAGCTATACTGCGCCTTCAGCGTGCCTTCTACTGTTACCAATGGGGCGACCGTGGCCTGATACAGCTTATTGAGCTGCCAAATTACTAGCCCGCTCGCCGCCGCCCCCAGCGCAAATGAAATGCAAGCCACTGTCCAAAGTGCGGGCTGTGAGTGCTCCCTTCTGCCAGATCGGGCGGCGGGCCTAGTTGATACGCTTGAAGACGCCATGGGTTTAAATTCTCCTAAAGTCAGGTGCGACGGGTGCTAAGTTTGGACTTGGGTTGAATAGAGTAGCGGCTCCTTATAACGGTTATACCGCAGGCATTAGCGTGCGTGTGAGCTGCCTTCGCTCCAGATTACCCAATATATCAACGAAAGTTTGTAGTGTTTTATGACTGCTGGTGGAGCGGTGAGCTAAGCGTATGATACAAAGCCCAAATAGCCATGGGCCGCAGGTAGTGACAGGCGCGAAAAGTGCCGACAGCGGTGATGGCTTCGGGGGTGCGAAACTGTAGGCCGTGCTGATAAATTTGCTGAACGACCGATTCGGCGATCGCCATCGCTTCAGCCTTTTTCCCCGTGTGGGCAAAGAAAGCCGCTAGCCCAAAGTTAATGCCTGTCCACACCTCTAACTGATGCGTGTCATCTGGATTTTGCGGTGAGCCATCGGGCCGAACGCCATTGGCACAGCCGATATTCACCCCTAGCTCAGCCGCGCTAAAGTAGCCAGTTTGCGCCCCTTCAAACTTTTGATTCTGTGGCCCTAGCTGCGCCGCGTACTGGTTGAATTTTACAAAGCAAGCGTCGTAAATTGCGTCGAGCGCAGGCGCGACAAATTCGGGATCGACCACGTCCGGCAGGCCCATCGTCGCGGTACAGAACTGGCCGCATAGCTGATCGGCCATCACCACATCCGAGCCGCTGCCCGTATCTAGTCGGTAGTAGCTGCCGTTCCATAGCTGCTTTTGATAGGCAGTGCGGCCATGCTGCCACCAGCGGCGATATTGGGCTACCAAGATGGTAGTATTGCCGGGTGCTTTTTGGTGCTTTTGAAGGATTTCTGCGATGGCGATCGCCCCACTTAACGCCGCCAGCCAAAGCCCGCCACAGTAAGCGCTAATTCCCTTTAGCCGCCAGTCATCAAAGGTTTGATCGGGCGCGCCGCTGTTCTCGATTAGTCCATCGCCATCGGTGTCAAACTGTTTGGTATAGGCGAGCGTTTCCACCACCGCAGGCCAGCAGTCTGCCAAAAAATCTACGTCTGTGCTGCCCGTTGCTTCAAAGGCGCGGTACACCTGTAGAACAAAGTCGCTAGAGAGATCTTTCCACTGGTTGCAGTCTTGATAGCTGGTGTAGTTGGTCGCCACCCAGGGGTTCTCATTCGGTGCGCCCAAATCGTGCGGCGTAGCCCCTTTGAGCTTGCGCGGCGCGGTATGATTCGCTTCGCCAATAGTGTAGTAGTAGCCGATAATGCGCGGCTTAGCCTCAGCGGTCGGAATGGCGCGAGCAAAGGCGCGGAGCACCGATTTTTCCAACTCGGGCCACAGCAAAAGTGTGGCAAAGCCGCCGTATAGCCGCACGTCTAAGCTTTCGTACCAGCGGTAGTCAATGCATTCGAGTACGCCAAACTGTCCGATTGGGTCGGCTTGGCTAGCGGCTGACCATAGCGTACCGCCGCTAGCTAAGTCGTATAGCTCGTTGAACAGCGCCATTTTGAACCAGTTGGGCAAGTCTTGGGTAAGAATGGGCTGCTGCCACGCCTGGATTTTTTGCTGCCAAGTTGCGTAGTTGTTAAGAGCGGTTTTGGCGATCGCCCAGGCATTGCGCCCGCTGCGATCAAAAAAGTCGGTATAGCGCCGATAGGCTCTTTTCCCCGTGGCAAATTCAGTAACAGGTAAGTCCCAGCTTAGAACAAAGAAAATCTGTTGGGTTTCGCCAGGAGCAAGGGTGAAATTGAGGGCAATCGCGCCGCCAATCTGTTGATCGGTGCTAATGCCCGCATCTTCAAAGTTGGTCAGCCGTCCCAACTTAGCAAAACTCTCCCATAGCTCACGCCCGTCTCCTTCGGGATTCCAGTGCGTGTTGTAGGTCACCTCAGCATTAGGAGAGTAGGCTGCTACAGCAAACTGTCCGTCGCCTTCATCGGGCTCACCCTCCCATTCCCCATCCATCACAAAACCAGCGGCCCCGTAGCTCTCTTCATGATTCTCTTCGCACACCAGCTTGTTGTAATTTCCCAAACTCTCTCTAAGTCGAGGCACATAGTCATAGTAAGGGCTGCCGTCTTCTCTTTGTTTAATCTCAGGAGAGTTCGCGCTATTAGTAAACCAGCCCACCATATTTTGCCAGCTCAGCATAATGCTCAGCGTCAGCGGCTGATCGGTTGGATTATGCGCCGTCCATACAAAAGTTGCCACCGGATAGCTGCTTTCTTGATAGTTATCCGCCCAAATAGGAGAAAGCTGCTCGCAGGTTAGCTGTGCGGTGAAAACATTTTCATAAACATACCAGCTACGCGGATATAGTGCGTGATAAGTCCCTGTGTGCTGCTTGTCCTCAGAGGCGGGATACCACTGCCAGTCGCTGAGCGCATTGTCAGGTCGATCAGTGGCCATAGCGTAGGCTTGAGATTGGCCATCAGCCGTTGCTTCAAACACGCTGAACTGACAGCCCCAAAAGCGATCAAAAATATGCTCGCCGCCGTCTAAATGCCACAGGTTAAATGACCCGTTAGGCGATCTGCCAATACAGCCCGCCCCAAATCCGCCCAGCGGAGCCCCATGCGCTGGCCCATCGTCTAAATTGCTGGCGTAGCGAACGATGTAAGGCGTTTCCCACTGTTTACCGATAGGCCACTGCCAAGCGCACTCTGGGATGGCAGGAGGAATATTAGGTCGCTGGCTCATCAAAGGATTCCGCAGTTTTTAACACACCGGATTATCCTATGGTTTGGCGATCGCGCCAACCGCTATCTGTTTTTATGCGAGCATTTTTCCCAGATGCTGGCAGCTGAGACAGGGGCCTCAAAATGCTCACCCGCCTCTGGTTAAATCGTTTAACATAGAGTATTAAGCGCTGTAGACTGTGCGTTTCTTTTGTCGCGATCGCCCCCACCTTCCTTATGAAGAAATCTATGAACAAAAGGTTTGATATTCAAGCCCCTTTCGAGCCCGCAGGCGATCAACCCAAGGCGATCAAACAGCTCGTCAAAAACTTAAAGGATCAGCAGGAATATCAGACCCTTTTGGGGGCGACGGGGACGGGCAAAACCCACACCATCGCCCGCACGATTGACGCAGTAGGCAAGCCCGCATTAATTCTCGCTCATAACAAAACCCTAGCAGCACAGCTATGCAACGAGCTGCGCGAGTTTTTCCCAGATAACTCGGTTGAATACTTTATTAGCTATTACGACTACTATCAGCCCGAAGCCTATATTCCAACCACCGATACCTACATCGCCAAGACTTCGGCGATTAATGACGAGATTGACATGCTGCGGCATTCAGCTACGCGATCGCTCTTTGAGCGCAAAGACGTAATTGTCGTCGCATCCATTAGCTGCATTTACGGCCTGGGCAT
>JBARVS010000319.1:0-4190 GCA_049646385.1 Phormidesmis sp.
GAAATGTTTTGTGCCAAGAGAGTATTGAATGTTGCTACAGTACCAGTGTTTTTTTGATTTCCAATAGCTTTAATCTAAAAATTGTCTAAAAGATTGTCTATAAGGCGAATCAACAGTCGTCACACCCTCAGTATGTACAAGCGCTATACATCCGGGTATCCTTTTATCAAGAAATCCTGCTGGATCATTGCTGGATCACTATAGAGTTTACGATCAAGCTTGCGCACAAAACAGGACTGGCATCGTTATGACAGCGGCACTGCACCAAGAAGAAAGAAATAACTGGGCTCGGTCTATTCGGTATGACCAGATTGCTGCTATTCCTGACGTGTGGCCCATCGTTGCCGAAAGATATGGCGACCATTTAGCGCTCTATGACCCACACGCTAACCCCGAAACGCGCTACACCTACGGCGAACTCGCAGCGGCAATTAAGCAGTTTGCCGCTGGCTTACAGGCGCTGAACGTGCAGCCCAAAGAAACCATCGCCCTGTTTTCAGAAAATCAGCCGCGCTGGATGGTGGCCGACCAGGGCGTAATGACGGCAGGTGCGATTAATGCGGTGCGCGGTGCCAATGCAGACAAGGCAGAGCTGCTGTTTATATTAGACAACAGCGACAGCATTGGGCTGGTGGTGCAGGATATCGCTACGCTCAAAAAGTTTACAGAGGGGCTTGCGGATGCAGGGCTGCGCTTTGTGATTTTGCTGAGCGATGAGGTGGCCCAGCTAGAAATGGATTTGGGTGAAGCTAAGCTGCTGAATTTTTCTGAGCTGATGGCCTTGGGGAAGGCGCAGGCCAAAGAGAAGGGTGGTGAGCTGAAGCCAGTGCCAAGATCACGTGATAATACTGCCACGCTGATGTACACCTCGGGTACATCCGGAATGCCTAAGGGCGTAATGCTCAGCCACCGCAACCTAATCTCTCAAATCGATGGCGCGAGCAGCGTGGTGACCGTTGGCCCCGAGCAAACGGTAATGAGCATTTTACCGATTTGGCACTCTTACGAGCGGTCGTTTGAATACTTTGTGCTGTCTCAAGGCGTCACCCAAATTTACACCAACATTCGCTCTGTCAAAAAAGACCTAAAAGCCTACAGCCCGCAGTATATGGTGGCGGTGCCTCGGCTGTGGGAGTCGATTTACGAAGGGGTGCAAAAGCAGTTTCGTGAGCAGCCAGAGAGTAAGCAAAAGCTGGTTAATTTCTTGATTGGCCAAAGCCAAAAGTACATTAAGGCTAAGCGTATTTTAGAGGGGCTTAGCCTAGAGCAGCTTAAAAGCTCGCCCGTGCAAAAGCTGGTGGCGGCGCTGCAAATGCTGTATCTATGGCCGCTGCATCAGGTGGGCGATCGCCTCGTATACAACAAAGTTCGCGCAGCCTTGGGCGGCGACATTACCTATCTGGTCAGCGGCGGCGGCTCTATTGCCGACTATTTAGAAGACTTTTACGAGCTAGCGGGCATTCCTATTTTGGGCGGCTACGGCCTCACCGAAACCTCTCCTATTACTCATGTCCGCAGGCCGTGGCGCAACCTGCGAGGGGCCGATGGGCAGCAGGTACCCGGCGCAGAAACGCGGATTGTAGACTTGGAAAAGCGTCAGCCAGTGCCAGCGGGTGAGACGGGGCTGGTGATGCTGCGCGGCCCCCAGATTATGCAGGGCTACTACAAAAATCCTGACGCTACGAGCAAAGCTATCGACCCCGAGGGCTGGTTTGATACGGGGGATTTGGGACAGCTCACGGCCTGGGGCGATTTGATTATTACGGGCAGAGCCAAAGATACGATTGTGCTGACCAACGGTGAAAATATTGAGCCGACGCCAATTGAAAATGCCTGCCTGCGCAGCCCATACATCGATCAAATTATGCTGGTTGGGCAAGATCAAAAGGCTTTGGCGGCGCTGATTGTGCCGAGTATGGAGGCGTTGGAACAGTGGGCGGCAGGCCAGGGAATAAGCCAGGACACAGCGCTTGATTTAGACGCTCAGCCTGTGCAAAACCTATTTAAGCAGGAGCTAAAGCGAGAGGTGGCCAACCGACCGGGCTATCGAGCCGATGATCGAATTGCAGCCTTTAAGCTGTTAGCCGAGCCGTTTACCATAGAAAATGGCCTGCTGACGCAAACGCTAAAGGTGAAGCGGAATCAGGTGAGCGATCGCTACCAAAATGAAATTAATGCGCTGTTTGCATAAGAGAGCAGCAGACACCTATCCTACAAAGAGTATTAAAAAGTACGCCCGTGTTCCGGCTATTGGGCACACTGCTGTGAAGCATATGTAGCAAACTTGATAAGTTGTGCCTCAAGTTATGCCATTGTTTAGTCGTCTATTTTTACTAATTTCACCACTTATTTCGCCATGGATGTTTCCTCGTCTCAGCTCCTGCTTAAGCGCGTCGTCAATATCAAAGCAGTGGTGACGCCGCTGTGGAAGGAAGAGGCCCAAAAGCAGCTACAGAGCCAGCTAAACCAAATCGACTCTCGCTTGCAACAGCTAGAAATGCAGAGCCAGCGCATTTTAACCGAGATGCAAAAGCAGGGCGCTAACCCTACAGATGCGGCAGTCGCCAACCAAATTAGCAGCGTTCAAACCAAGCTCAACCAAGACAAAAGCCAGCTCCTTCAGCAAAAAAACCAGCTTCTTCAGCAGCTTCAGCAGGTGCAAACCCTAGAGCAGGGCAAAGAAGTCAGCCAGGGCCAAATTGACGGATTTTTTAACGTGGCGGTAGGCGACCATATGATTAAAAAAATGCAGGTAGAGGTTTTGCTGCGCGATGGCGTCGTAGAAGAGATTCGCGGCGACATGTAAGGAGCGCGTCACAATTGGAATCGACCTAACGATCTAGCAATCTATCTAGAGATCCACTGAGATACACAACGGGATACAATAGCGGCGCTGGCCCTCCTAGCCACCGCTGTTGTCCAACTTAATGAAGCTCCATCCATGATCCGCGAAGTATTCATGCCTGCACTCAGCTCTACCATGACTGAGGGAAAAATTGTCGCCTGGGCTAAGGCTGCGGGCGATAAGGTAGAAAAAGGCGAAACCGTTGTTGTGGTTGAGTCTGATAAGGCCGACATGGACGTGGAGTCTTTTTATGAAGGCTATTTGGCGATTATTTTGACCGAGGCCGGGGAGATGGCTCAGGTCAATGATGCGATCGCCTACCTAGCCGACACCGAAGCCGAAATTGAAGAAGCCCAACAAAAAGGCCAGCAAAAGGCCGCAAGCACCAGCAGCGCCCCAGCGCCTGCCCAAACAACCGTTAAAACCGCAGATCCTGAGCCCGCCGCTGCCCAAACTGAAGAAACCATCGCCGCCGTTGCCCAGACCGTCGCAGACACCACAACCGCTGCTTCTCAAAACGGATCTTCATCTTCTGGCTCATCTTCTGGTCGCGTCATCGTCTCCCCTCGCGCCCGCAAGCTCGCCAAGCAGCTAAAAGTAGACCTTAGCGGGCTGCAAGGCTCTGGCCCGCACGGTCGGATTATCGCCGAGGATGTCGAGAAAGCGACCGGGCAGGTTACAGCTAAAGCCCCTCAGCCAGCCAGCCAGCCAGCCAGTCAGCCAGCCAGCCAGCCAGCCGTCTCAGCCGCGCCGACAGCGCCAGCGGTGGTGCCAGGGGCTTCTAGAGCTTCAGCCGTGCCCGCACCCGCTTCAGCCGCACCGGGCGAACTGGTCGCTTTTAACACGCTTCAGCAGGCCGTCGTGCGCAACATGGACGCTAGCCTATCGGTGCCCGTGTTCCGCGTCAGCTACACAATTACCACCAACGAGCTAGACAAGCTCTACAAGCAAATTAAGCCTAAAGGCGTGACGATGACAGCGCTGTTAGCCAAGGCCGTAGCGATGACGCTCACCAAGCATCCAGTGGTGAACGCCAGCTTTGCGTCCACTGGCATCCAGTACAGCAATAGCATCAACATCGCGGTGGCCGTAGCTATGCCCGATGGCGGCCTGATTACGCCTGTGCTGCGCGGCGCAGATCAGATGGATATTTATTCGCTCTCGCGCACCTGGAAAGACTTGGTGGCTAGATCGCGCTCTAAGCAGCTTGCGCCCGAAGAATACAACAGTGGCACGTTTACGCTCTCTAACTTAGGGATGTTTGGCGTCGATAGCTTTGACGCTATTTTACCGCCCGGTCAGGGGTCAATTTTGGCAATTGGCGGCGCACTGCAAAGGGTGGTCG
>JBARVS010000320.1:0-7239 GCA_049646385.1 Phormidesmis sp.
GGCTAGTGAGCACCTCATTCAAAGCCCCCACCGAAAACCTTTTTCAGTTTCCACCCCAGTTTTTCCCTCAGTCCCCCACCTTTGGCAATTTCATTAAGGTATGGCAGTCTAACCCCTTTGGCCGCTACTTTTTCAATAGCACGCTGATCGCGTCTGTCACCGTCGTCCTTAACCTGGTGCTTTGCTCCTTAGCTGCCTATCCTCTAGCTCGACTAGACTTCAAGGGCCGAGAAATTCTTTTCTCTGTGATTGTCTCCACGATTCTCATTCCCTTTCAAATCGTGATGATTCCGCTCTACATTCTCACGGTTAAGCTCGGACTGACCAATAGCTACATCGGCGCAATCTTTCCTTCTATCGCTTCGGCCTTCGGCATTTTTCTGATGCGCCAAGCCTTTCAAACCGTGCCCAAAGAGCTAGAAGAAGCCGCCCGCATTGACGGCTGCACCGAGCTAG
This sequence comes from Phormidesmis sp., assembly GCA_049646385.1. Taxonomy (GTDB): domain Bacteria; phylum Cyanobacteriota; class Cyanobacteriia; order Phormidesmidales; family Phormidesmidaceae; genus Phormidesmis. The sequence goes on from JBARVS010000320.1 coordinate 457, forward strand.
GCATTTGGTGGCACATCATGATTCCCTCCGTGCGTCCGGCTTTAGTCACCCTGGCAATCTTCGTCTTCATCGGCTCATGGAGCGACTTCTTATGGCCTTTGCTGATTCTAGATCGGCCAGAATATTACACGTTGCCGCTTGGCGTTGCTCGGCTAGCAGGCAGCTTTTCCCTAGACTGGCGGCTGATTGCGGCGGGCTCAGTGATTTCAATTGTGCCGGTGATTTTATTCTTTGTAGCAGCGCAACGGTACATCGTGCCATCTGAGACAGGTAGCGGCGTCAAGGGATAGAGATAATTAAGCCGTCTGACCAGCTTATGTGCGATCGCAAATCTGCCACCATCACGGCTATCTTCACTCAATACACTGAGGCTGATAGCTTTTCCATCCAGGCAGGTCGACCGTAAATTCCGGCTTTTAAGTCAGCGATCGCAAATACCTGCTCAAGCTTTTGCCAATAAATAGAATCTCCACCCCCCCACACTCGAACATCATTTAAATCTTCATCAGACGGATTTTGGATCTCTAATAGCTCTTCGCCTGTCCACCTAAGCATCTCTAGCCGATCAACTTGGCAGAGAAGACCTGAGAAGTCCTCCAAGCGAATCTCTACTTCCCGAGTTGTGCTTAGATATTTAACACTAATTGCCAGTCTGTTATCATTCATCCGTTGTACGCTCTCCAAACTCTTCTGCATTCGTCAATTTTTGCGGCCACCTGCTCAAGCGCTTCTTTGTCGAACTTCCGATTGGTCTTGATACAGTTCTTTGTGCTTTCTCTCATCACGTAAGGTTCGTTCTCGATATTTACTCTGATCCGATAGTCTGAGGATCTGACGTGAACATGCATCGGTGGATGCTCGTCTCTAACCTCAATTGTGACCGTGACATCGCTGTAACTAAATACGGTCGGCATGGTTAGACCTCCTCAATTATGTTACTGTCATCGGCCAAGCACAGTGAAAAAAACCAGCACAGCAGGCTAAAATTCAACGACCGCATAAGCCCGTACTGGAAACGTTCCAAACTTTTTAACCTTCACTGGCACGGCGTTGAACTTGAAGCTGCTATCGGGCAAATCCTGTAGATTACACATGTGCTCAACAATTGGGATATCAGCACCGAGCAGGATTGAGTGAGCAGGTCGCGCGCCCGTTTTTGTGCCGTCAATATTGTAAGAATCGATGCCGACTAGCGTAGCGCCTGCCTCCTTCAGCCAAGCAGCAGCGGCCTCATTTAAGTGCGGATGGTCTTCAAAGTATTGATCTGTGCGCCAGTGCTTAGCCCAATCGGTATGAATTAAGACAGCTTTTCCTTTGGCATCGATATCAGCAAACAGCTCTGGCCCAATAGTCGTTTCTCCAGGCTTAACACGCAGCACAACTCCATCAAGATCGGCGATCGCCTCTAGCTTCAGCTCAGATAAATCCTTGCCATCCGCATACCGATGAAACGGCGAATCGAGATAGGTGCCCGTATTAGCGGCCATCTCAATTTTGCCGATGTGAAAGGTCGTACCCTCAGCGTAGTAAGCCTTTGAAGCTTCTCGGGTTAAAAAGTCACAGATCAGCGGGGCCGGAATGCCTTTGTAGGTAACCATGCCTTCTTCTACGGTGTGGCTCAGATCAATGAGTTTTTTCATGATGAACTTCGGTTTTTTGCACGATAATGCCGACCTTTTTAGCATCTCATTTCTTAGCAGGCGAAATGGCGCTCAAAACTTTTTGTGCGACTAGCTCAGAAGACATCGGATTTTGACCCGTAATCAGGTTGCCATCAGCTACGGCAAACGCTTCAAAGTTGCCTGTTTTTTGGATGTCTGCACCAAGTTCTCTCAGCTTGCTTTCTAGTAAAAAGGGCACGGTCTCAGTTAGGCCCACCGCGCTTTCTTCCGAGTCAGTAAAGGCGGCTATTTTACGGCCCTTTACAACCGATTCGCCCGCAGCGGTTTTGGCTGAAACTAATCCAGCGGGGCCGTGGCAAACGGCGGAGACGATGCGGCCTTGTTCTAGGGTTTCACTGATGATTTGGGAGAGGCGATCGCTCTGGGGCAAATCCCACATCGTCCCATGCCCGCCTGGTAAAAACACCGCATCATAGTCACTGGCATTCACATCATTAATAGAAGGCGTGTGGGCGATCGCCTTTTTTGCCGCCTCATCTGCTCGAAAGCGCTCTACACTCGGTGAGTTCTCGCCGTCCGCTTTTTGGCTACCCGGATCAATTGGCACCGCGCCGCCCTTTACAGAGGCCACGGTTACCGACGCGCCCGCATCTACAAAAGCGTAGTAAGGCGTTGTCAGTTCTTCAATCCACAAGCCTGTTTTTTGGTCAGTGTCGCCCAGACTGGCGTGAGAGGTCGTAACGATCAAAATCTTGGGTGCAGTCATTTAAGAGTTCTCTTGGGTGAGTACGCTTTCACAATAGAAAGAAATAGCTAAAAGGAGAAGAGGGTCTTTGTAAGTGCAGCCATAATAAAATTTATGAGTCATTTGCCACAGCTTAAAACCTTCATTGCCGCTTACCGCCTCGGCTCTTTGACCAAAGCCGCCGAGCATCTGGGGATTACGCAGCCCGCTGCCTCTGGGCACATTCGCACGCTCGAAGCGCAAATTAAAAAGCCTTTGTTTGTACGCCATGCCAGGGGAATTGTGCCGAGTGCGATCGCCCATGACCTCGCCCGTGCGATCGGCGACCATATCGACAGCATCGAAGCAGGCTTTAGCGCCGTGCAGTCCAAAAACACCAGTATTGCAGGCACTATCCATATCGCTGGCCCTGGCGAATATCTCAGCGCTAAAGTCTTGCCCTTACTCGCTGAGCTGATGGCGCGTGATATTCGAGTGAGGCTCCATACGGGCGGAAAAGATCGTCTTTACGCAATGCTTGACGACGGTGCGATAGATCTAGCAGTTACGGCTTCATGTCCCGATAGGCGATCGCTCGACTATCAGCAGATAGATTCAGAAACGCTGGCGCTAGTCGCTACGCCTGAATGGGTAAAACGAACTTTAAACCATCCTCTGAAGGTAGAGCAGCTTCTATCTACGCCGATGATTGCCTATGACGAAGATTTACCCCTGATTCGTCAGTATTTTGAGCAGGTTTTTGATGTCACTCTAAAGATGCAAGCAGCCGCTACCGTTGCCGATTTGAGAATGGTGCTCCAGCTCTTGCTTCTTCACCAAGGCTATTCCGTGCTGCCGCTGTATCTTTGTGAGCCACACATACAGCAGGGCACTTTGTCTCTCATTCATGCCCCTCAGCACCCGCCCACGAATAGGCTCTACTTGGTTTGGAACCGTGGTAATCTTCGTCATCCTCGCGTCGCTTTTGCCCAACAGCACTTTATAACCCAGCTAAAATTATCTGTGTCCCCGCAAAGCTTTCTGTCCGAATGAACTCAATTCCCTACCGTGCCCCCTGGCCGCTAAATAACGGCTTTTTAATGACGCTCTACGCCGGGTTGCGGGCCAGCCACAACTGGCAAAATACGCTGAGCGAGCCTGAGCCAATCTTTCAAGAAAAAGTGTTTATCGGTGCCAATGACGTGCCTATTTTTGGCCTAGTGGCGATTCCGCCCAACGCCACCAAAACGATCATCGGTACCTATGGTATTACGGGCAATCTTGAAGATCAGTGGTTTTTAAAGATTATGGCTCGCAAGGCTTATGCCAGAGGCTATGCGGTCGTCATTTTTGACTGGCGCGCCCATGGTAAAACAGCCCAGCTTTCGCCAACGCTGACCTCAGACGGCCTGTATGAAGGTGAAGACTTTGTGCGAATTGCCGCTGCGGTTAAACAAATAGGCGCGCCCGCTCCCTTCTGGTTTACTGCTTTTTCGCTGGGCGGGCTGCTAGCGCTGTGGGGCATTGAGTCGGCTCAGTCTGTAGCCACTTGGGGGCCAGACTTGGGCTTAACGCTAGATGATATTGGCGGGTGTGCGGTCATTTGTCCGGCGCTAGAGTCCTTGCGATCGCTTCAATATCTCACCCAAGCCCCTTTGGGCAAATATCTTGAAAAAGCCATCACCAGCAATCTCAAAAAGCTGCTCTACCAGCTCCAAAGCGATCACCCCGACGCCTTTGATCCTAAAGCCATACAGCGAGTACATAGCATTTGGAGCTTTGATCACGAGATGGTGATTCCTCGATTGGGAATCAGCTCCGTAGAAGAATATTACACGCTGACCAGCGGCCTCTATCTTTTGCCCAAGCTCACCAAGCCAACCCTCATTCTCTATGCCGCTGACGATCCTCTCTTTGACCCTACTTTGGTCGAAGACGTTAAAGACGTTTGTGCTGCTAACGCGGCAGTTGACCTGATGCTGACTCAGCAGGGTGGTCATGTTGGCTACATCAGCAGCCGTAGCTGCCAGCGTGAGTGGCAAGATTCCGACCGATGGTGGGCTTGGAATCGAGTGTTGGACTGGTGCGACAAACACACTGTTTAGCCTTAATCAGTAGCTTTTCCTGCGTAAATAGGCTAGATTTGGTCTATTCTGGGCCTTACAGTGGTGAACTATATTAAGTGTTTCGACTTAGACAGCCTGACTTTACGCAACAGGGTGGCTGCGCCGCTAGCATGGTTGTAAATAACGATTGATTTCACTGCTTAAAGCTCGCTGATGGGCCAGCCGCTAATTTCGTATGACAGCAGATTCCCGTCCAGCAAAAGAAACTTTGCGCTTGGCAAAGCTTCAGGGCTACAACATTTTAGATACGCTCCCCGAGCCGGCCTATGACGATATCACAACGTTAGCCGCTCATATTTGCCGAACGCCTACGGCGCTAGTGAGCTTAATTGATGGCGATCGCCAATGGTTCAAAGCCAGAGTGGGACTAGACGCCAGCGAAACGCCCCGTGAAATTGCCTTTTGTGACTGGACGATTCGGCAACCGAATATCCTCGTTGTTGAAGATGCTCGCCGGGATGAGCGCTTTGCACAAAACCCGCTGGTCACAGGAGAGCCGCACATTTGTTTTTATGCAGGCGCGCCGCTAATGACGCCAGACGGCTACGCGCTCGGCTCTTTATGCGTGATAGACTACCAGCCTCGCCAGCTCACTACCCATCAAAGGCAAAGCCTCCAAGTTCTGAGCCGCCAGGTGGTCGCTCAGATGGAACTCAGCTTTCATGCCAGCCAGCTCCAGTCTTCAAACGAGCACTTAGAGCAGCGGGTCAACGAGCGTACGGCCAGCCTAACTTCCGCTTTGAACGGGCTGCTCAAGGCGCAAAGCAAGCTGCGCGGGCGAGAGGCCGCACTTCGCCACAGCTCTTTGCACGATCCGCTGACGGGCTTGCCTAATCGCAGCTATTTTTTACAGCGGCTCGATCAGTCTATTCAGCTCGCCAATCGTCAGCCCAAGCACCGCTATGCGGTTTTGTTTATCGATCTTGACAACTTTAAGCCAATTAACGACACCTCGGGCCATGCGGTTGGCGATCAGCTGCTTCAGCATGTGGCTAATCAAATTAAGCTGCCGCTGCGAAAAAGTGACCTAGTTGCCCGATTAGGGGGCGATGAGTTTGCCGTTTTGCTAGATGACATTCCCAGCGAGGAGCATGTGATTGCGGTCGTGCAGCGCGTGCAGCGGCAGATAAAATGCCCGTTTGTAGCAGGCGATCAGCAAATTTCGGTTAGCGCTAGCATCGGCATTACGTTTAGTAGCCAGGGCTATCGCCAGCCTGAGGCCGCGCTTAAAGATGCTGACGTGGCGATGTATCAGGCTAAAACTAGGGCCAAACAGCAGGCTGAATTGATGCTTCAGTGGCAGCTAAAGCAAAGCAAACGGCTCTTTCAAAAGCTGACAGGGCCGCTTAAATCGCCTATTTTTATTCAGGATGAGCGGACTTCGGTAGGGCAAAATTTTGTCGTATTCGATGCGGCTATTCAAAATGGCAATCAGGCTAAGCGATCGCTAGAAGACCAGCTTCGTCAGGCGCTCGTTAGGGATCAGTTTCAGCTTTACTATCAGCCAATTTTTAATTTAGGATCGGGCCAGCTATCGGGATTTGAGGCGCTTTTACGCTGGCATCATCCCGAGCGGGGCTGCCTAAAAGCCGAAGAATTCATTGCGATCGCTGAAGAAATCGGCATTATCCGTCAGCTTAGCGAGCAAATGATTCACACGGCCTGCTCACAGCTCAAAGATTGGCGATCGCACCCTAGCTGCTCTGAAGTTTCTATGCATCTCAACCTGTCTTTGGTGCAAATAATGTGCATAGAGCTGCTGCCCCACTGGGAAATGGCGATCGCAAAACATCAGCTGCCCCCGTCTGCTATTCACATAGAAATTAAAGAGCAGGTTTTGCTCAGCAGCGATCCGACCATCATGACCGTGCTACAGCATTTGAAAAAGCTAGGCGTTGGGCTATGCGTAGATGATTTTGGCCAGGGACATTCTTCCTTGAGTCGGCTGCATCAGCTCAACATCAGCGCCTTAAAAATAGATCGAACGTTTGTTAAAGAACTCACTGCCGCTGACGGTGCAGATATTATTAAAACTATCATTGACCTGGGAAAAAGCGCTCAGATGAAAGTGATCGCCGAAGGCATTGAAACCGCTGCGCAAATGGCGCTGTTGCTAAAGCTGGGCTGTCCTTTGGGCCAAGGCTTTTGGCTGGCTGAGCCGCTGAGTGCTACCGAGGTTGAGCAGGGTTTGCTCGCTGGCTAAGGACTATGGCGATCGCGCTCAAGGCCAATAGCAGCGGCGTCAGCCAGTTACCCCAGCGCACATAAGGCGTTTGAGTACGCCGCCGATAGATGGTTTCTAGATGAGTCG
>JBARVS010000321.1:0-6389 GCA_049646385.1 Phormidesmis sp.
CCTCTTCTGATCAGATAGTTCTAAGCTTTGGCAGCTTGGCAACAGCTATACACATTTAAATTTTGATGAAAGATATCCGTATTTGCTTTTTTGGTGACTCTTTCATCAATGGAACGGGCGATTTAAGCTATTTGGGATGGACGGGGCGAGCTTGTGCGGCGGTGGTTTCGTCTCACGCTGGGCAGATTGGGCTCACGTATTACAACTTAGGCGTTCGCGGCAACAGCAGTGAGCAAGTAGAAGCTCGCTGGCCAGCTGAGGCGGCACTAAGGTTCGCGACAGAGTGCGAGGCTCGACTGGTGTTTGCTTTTGGCACCTGTGATAATCTCACGCAGGCCAAAGCCGATCCGCTTAGCCAAGCCGAAAGCTTTTTTATAGAGCCGAGGAATTCGGTAGCCTGTGCGCGGCGGATATTGACTCGGGCGATCGCCCAACATCCAACCCTACTCATTGGCCCACCCCCCGTTGCCGACAAAACCCTCAATCAGCGCAATCAAGCAAGCTCCAAAGCATATGAGATCCTTGCTTCAGAACTGTCTGTGCCCTATTTAGACGTTTACACACCGCTGCGTGAAAACGAAATTTGGATGGCAGAAGTCGCCCGGATAGATGGCTATCATCCTGCCGCCGCAGGCTACCAGGCTTTAGCTCAACTGGTTTCAAGCTGGACGGCTTGGCAGGCGTGGTTTGCTTAGCTGCTCATCTAGAGTTCTGTATAGGGTGTTACCGTTTAGAGCGATAATAGAGCCCACTATACGTTGGCAAATTTATTACTGCTCATGGCCTATTACATTGCGCCTAACTTCCTTGATAAGCTAGCCGTTCACATCACCAAAAACTATCTGGAGCTGCCACAGGTCAAAATCCCGCTGATTTTAGGCATTCACGGGCGCAAAGGCGAAGGCAAAACCTTTCAGTGCGAGTTGGTGTTTGAGCGGATGGGCGTGGAGGTAGTGTACATTTCGGGCGGCGAGCTAGAAAGCCCCGATGCAGGCGACCCAGCGAGGTTAATCCGCTTGCGCTACCGAGAAGCGGCTGAGCTAGTAAGAGTGCGCGGCTGCATGGCCGTGCTAATGATTAATGACTTGGACGCAGGCGCAGGCCGCTTCGACCGGATGACGCAGTACACCGTGAACACTCAGCTTGTAAACAACACGCTGATGAACATTGCGGACAATCCGACTAACGTGCAGCTTCCGGGTAGCTACGATGAAAAAGAGCTGCCGCGCATTCCGATTATTGCCACGGGTAACGACTTTGCCACGCTATACGCGCCGCTGATTCGAGACGGGCGAATGCAAAAGTATTACTGGGAGCCTACCTATGAAGACCGCCTCGGGATTATGGGCGGCATGTTTGCAGACGACGGGCTCTCTCCAAGTGATGTAGAGAAGCTGGTAAAGCATTTTGACGCGCAGGCGATTGACTTTTTTGGGGCAGTGCGATCGCAAGTTTATGACGAACAAATCACCGAGTTCATCCACTCCATCGGCGTCGAAAAAATTGCTAGCCGCGTCGTCAACACGCTCAAGCTACCCTCTTTTACCAGACCCAACTTCCAGATAGAACACCTCATAGAAGTGGGTGAATCGCTGGTTCGTGAGCAGGAGCATGTTCGCACCATGGGGCTCGTGAGTGAGTACAATCAGGCCGTCACGCCCGCTGGCTACTCAGCCCCTGAGCGTCGCCGCGATGCCACCTTGCTCACGCCGCCCGCGCACAACCCACTTAGCCCCTATCGCATCGGCAGAGAAGACTCAAACTCAAAAGATTCAGGGTCAGAAGATTCAGGGTCAGAAGCGTCGGATCAAAACAACGGGCGCTCACAAGACTCATTTGCTAACTCACAGTATTCAGACTCACAGTATTCAGACTCGCAGTATTCGTCTGCTAGCTCATATAGCAATGGGCGCTCCTCTCGGGCGCTGGCTGGGCTACCGGATGCGATCGCTCAACCCCTACAGGCCATCCTCTCCCACGGACATCGGCTAGGCATAGAGCATGTTGACCAGCGCCGTTTTCGGATCAACTCATGGCAGTCCTACGCCACCTTAGACACCACAAACAAAGACGCAGCCGTAGATAGCCTACAGTCATGTCTATCTCAGTTTCCCAACGACTACATCCGGCTCGTCAGCATCGATCCCCGCACCAAGCAACGCCTCACCGAAACGATTGTTCAGCGCCCTCAGTAAACCCTTTAGCAAACTCGCCTTTTCCTTTTAGCCACCTGTGCGCCCAGCTTTACAGCTTGCAGGTGGCAGGCTAGCACCCGCATTAATCATAGAAAATCCAGACAAATCCAAAGTGGCCCCAGCATAGTAAGGCGCTGCGCCACCAGTGCGAGCAGTCTGGCTCATTTGCAGGGCGCTAATGTTTGGCAAGGCGTCTGCATCACCCAAAGGATATGCCTCGCCTGACACCCGATCGCCGCTAGTCACACCCGTCACGCAAATTCCTGGCTGGCCAATGCTCGGCAGCAGATTACCCGTCACCAGGTTGCCCTCTTTTTTGAACACAAAGACCGATCCCCCTCTGGCTCGCAGCTCATCATCTGTGTAAATGCGGTCTTCGGCCTCCCCTGCCAAATAGCGATAGTTGCCATCGCGCAAAGCTGCGAGCGTTTCAATCGGCTTGCCGTCAAACAACGTAGGATTCAGCGTGGTTGGCGTGAAGTTATTGGGATCCAAAGACGACGGCTGGCCGAGAGATGGCAAATTTTCAGGCAGAGGGGACGCAGCCGTTGGCGGTGGCGATACTGGCGCAGTCGGTTGAGCTAAAGAAGGTTCTGATGCAGGCAATGACGGCAGGGCAGCGGGCGATTCTACGACAGGCGGCTTAGCAGGCGGTTCAACAGCAGGCGGTGTGATAACAGATGGCGTGATAACGGGCGGGGTGATGACAGACGGTGTGACAGCGGGCGGTTCAGCAATAGGCGCGGGAATGGGCGATCCGCTTAGGTCGGGCAGCTCTCCCGCAGCCTGGGCAATCTGAACGCTAAAAGGCTCGTTTTTGACAGCAAGGCAGTTGCTTTGAGGGGGTTCTGTCGCTGGCCTAGAGTGCGATACTCTCGGGCTATCGGCATAAGGGTTAGAGCGTAAAAGCCTGAGCGCAGCGGGCCAGCGATCGCCTGAAAAGAAGGATGCTTGCCTTTGTGATCTTACTGAAGCCTTCGTTGAGGTGGGTGAGGCGGGGTTCGACTGGGCCTCACTGGGCGATTGGGCGCTGCGATCGCTAGCGTTAGCCGCCGATAGGTTTAGCTGAGGCGCTGACGTAGAAGGATCGTTGCAATAAATTCCATAGGTCTCCAAGTCCACAGGCTGGGCCGCTGCTAACAATAGTGGAGACGCTAACAGTGTGACAGGCAGCGCGAATTTGAAGACGGAGGGAACTTTTGAGAGCATTTTTGAGTAACGTGTCTACAAAACTTCTGAGTGAACTCACTTATTATTTCACAGAAGCCTTACTCACTCAGATTCGCATCAAAGTAACTTGGCTCCACTATAATTGGCATCTCTATAATCACTGGTCTAGCTTCAGTCCTCATGGATAATTTCGACCGCTCCGAGCATTTATACACTTCCGACGACCTCGACGAGATTATAAAAGACACAATACGCTTCTTCAATGGAACACCCGTACACTCTATTCCTATCTCAGAAAGATTTCATGGTACAGGTGTATATGCTTTGTATTGCATCGCTAAGTCTGGAATTTACTCAAGGTTCAATCTGATTAATAGAACGGCATTTCACATGCCGCTCTACGTAGGTAAAGCTGTTCCGAAAGGCTGGAGACAAGCTAGACAAGTCTCTTCTAGGAGTGTCAAAAGCTACGAGCTGAGTAGCCGAATAAAAGAGCATAGCCGGAGCATAAGTCTGGGAGAAGGTCTTAATGTTCCAGATTTCTCTTGTCGCTTCATGATACTTGAAGGAAAAGAAAGCGACTTGATAGGCACTGTTGAAGCAGCATTAATTAGAAGGTATCAGCCGATTTGGAACACCTTAATTGACGGGTTTGGTAACCACGATCCTGGAAAGGGGAGATATGGACAAGCTAAATCAGATTGGGATGTTTGTCATCCAGGGCGTTCTTGGGCAGAAAAGTGCCAGGGTGCACACGCAAGCAAAGAAGCGCTGCTAACAAGCATCGAAGACTTTCTCAATAAGTTGGATGACGAAAATGTCTAAGATGTCTTGCTTAGAGCTGTTCACAGGTGCAGGTGGTCTCGCTAAAGGCATAGAGCTGTCTGGAACTCAGCACAAAGCCTTCGTTGAGTGGAACAAAAATGCCTGTAAAACGCTGTCATACAACTACGATGACAGCATTGTTCACAATACAGATATTCGCTTATTCGACTTTAGCCAGTTTGGTTACGTTGATGTAGTTTCAGGTGGGCCTCCTTGCCAACCATTCTCGCTAGGAGGAAAACATAAAGGCAACATCGACGAGAGAGACATGTTTCCTTACGCCTGCAAAGCGATTAGTGTTTGTGCCCCTAAAGTATTTATATTTGAAAACGTCAAAGGCATTCTACGTAAGTCATTCGGCAGCTACTTTGAATACATTATTTTGAGACTCACTTACCCTAAAGTATATCTTCGCACATCAGAAATATGGACAGAACATTTAAGAAGGCTAGAAAGGACTCATACGTCAGGAAAGTATGAAGGCGTTAAGTACAACGTTGTTTTCCGTTTGATAGATGCAGCAGACTATGGCGTTCCTCAACGCCGCGAACGAGTTTTTATTGTTGGGGTAAGAGAAGATTTAAGTATAGAGTGGGCCTTTCCTCGAAAAACCCATTCGTTCGACTCCTTGCTGTGGTCTCAATTTATCGGCTATGACTATTGGGAACGGCATGGAACTCAACCACCAAAAATTGAAACTCTAGACAAAAGAGTTCAACAGCGAATTCATCGATTGAAGCAACAACCAATTTTGTTTGGGCCGTCTTCAAAGCCGTGGAAAACAGTTAGAGATGAGATTGGAAGCCTTCCAGCGCCAGATCTAGAAGGTAGTTTCCACAGTGAACACGTCATCAGGAAGGGTGCAAAAATATATCCCGGTCATACTGGCAGTTATATCGATATGCCATCAAAGACTTTAAAAGCAGGAGATCATGGTGTACCTGGGGGAGAGAACATGATTCGATACCAAAATGGAGACGTGCGTTACTACACAACCTTTGAAGCTAAGCGAATCCAGACCTTTCCTGATGACTACAAGATTTTTGGATCGTGGACAGAATCAATGAGACAGATTGGTAATGCAGTGCCTGTGAAGCTAAGTCAGTGCATAGCGAAATCGCTGTTAAACAGATTATTATGATCCCTATGTAGATTGGATTTAGCTGGTAAGTGGTTCCCAATCACAGCTTCGCTGCCCCTTATGGCTTATAGAACCTATTTGAGATTTACTCTAATGATAGAGAACCCTTAGCATAGCGTCACTTCAAGTCATCATGGCACATTCCAGCAGTCTGAGTGATAGAGAGTGGGAAGTTTTTGAGCCGCTGTTGCTAGAGAGACTGCCGAAAAAGCATCCGACTCGTCCGCCAGCTTGGACAAAGCGAGAAATTATGGACGGCATTCTCTATCAGCTTAAGAACGGCTGTAACTGGGCCGACTTACCTAACGACTTACCCCCCTCCTCGACCGTCTACTGGCACTACAAGCAGTGGCGAGCTGCAGGGGTGTTTGAAGAGCTGATGCGGGTATTGCATGAGCAAGTACGTGAGCAGAAAAAAAAAGCCTAAATGGACGAGGCTGATGATGGGTGACTCTCAGGCGGTGAAGAATACCTGTACGGCGAGCGCCATTTCCAAAGGCTTCTGCTTCTACAAGTCAACGAACGGCATCAAACGGCACCTGGTGGTCGATACGTTAGGGTTTCCGTTCTTTACACTCTGTACGCCTGCCAGTGTATCGGATGATGCGGGGTTGATACTGATGCTGACGATGAACATCGACTACTTCAAGTCGAAGCCTGTCAACGAACCGAAGATAACGATACTGTTAGACCATGGCTATCACCTAGACAAGCTGATAGAAGCGCTAGAGCAGGTGTAATTTGAACATCATGAAGAAGGTTCGCTTTGAGCTGTCACCAAAGCCGTCGAAGCAGGAAAAAGCGGCGCAAGGGAAGAGCGGGTTTGTGCCAGTGCCAGCCCGCTGGGTGGTTGAGCGTTCCAATGCTTGGATGGAGCGATGCAAGAGTTTGACTAAGAACTTTGAGAGAACGCTGGTGAATGCGAAGAGGCAACGAGTTATAACTATTTCTGGTGTATGGCGTAGGAGATAAAAAAAGGCGTATCCTTCTGGACAAGCAAAAGTACAGAAAAGGAATACACCATGACTCAAGATAATCTAGTCGAGTTCAAAACACCA
>JBARVS010000322.1:0-3436 GCA_049646385.1 Phormidesmis sp.
TCTACCGTTACCGAAACCATCAGCGGCAAACGGGCCTGCTTTTTAGCGAAAAGTTCCTCCACCGGAATCAAGGCCGCTTTAATGTGCAGCACTTCTTGGCAGGTCTCAATCAAAATTAGATCTACCCCACCGTCGTACACGCCCTCTATTTGCTCTAAGTAGGCGTTTTTTAGCGTGTCAAAACCTACGTGGCCGAGGGTGGGCAGCTTGGTGCCGGGGCCGATGGAGCCCGCAACGAAGCGAGGTTTTTCAGGAGTGGAATAGTCGTCAGCGGCTTTTCTAGCGAGCACTGCGGCCTTTTTATTGAGTTCGTAGGCGCGATCGCTCAAGTCATATTCAGCCAGCACCAGCGAAGTGCCCCCAAACGTATCAGTCTCAATCACATCCGCGCCCGCTGCCAAAAAGCTGCGATGTACCTGCTCTACCGCTTCAGGCTTAGTTTCAACCAAATACTCGTTACAGCCTTCGTACTCTGCGCCGCCAAAGTCTGCCGCTGTTAGTTCCTGCATTTGCAGCGAGGTACCCATTGCCCCATCAAAGACGAGAACTGGACGCTCAGGACTCTTTAAACGATCTAGAAACAGGCTTTTCATAGGGTACGTCAACGGGCAAAAGGACAAGCGCCAGCGCAGGCAAAGCGGAATATAAAGCTATTATTACTAAAATATCGGCACAAGGAGACTGGAGATTATGAGTGCGATCGCTTCAGACATATCAACTTCGCTCATAAGTTCCTCTTCAGGCATCCTCCCCGGCATGTTGAAGGGCGTGCATCACATCGCGCTCAATGTGAAAGATATGCAGGCCGCTTGCCACTTTTACGGCGGCGTTTTGGGCCTTCACCAGCTTGTCGGCGACGAGGTTCCCGCAACGCTGACAAAGCTTGTGGCCGAGGGCAAGGTCACTAATTTCCAAACGCCCGACGGTACGATCCTCGATCTTTTTTGGACGCCTCATCTCAACCCGCCCAATCCTGATCCTCAGCAAGGCTTCACCCGAGCCGAACATCTCGCCTTCGACATCGCACCCGACCAGTTCGATACAGCCATGGACTTACTCAAGCAGGCAGACATTTCCTTTAATGGCCCCGTCGTTCGGCCTACTGGCAGAGGCATTTATTTCTACGATCCAGACGGCTTTATGATCGAAGTCCGCTGCAATCCGGCGTGAATCCTCTAGATCAATTACAAACCCCTTTAGTCAGCGCGCTGCAAATCTGTGCAAATCGAGCCAACGCAGCCTTCCATACCCCAGGACACAAGCGCGGGCAGGGCATTTCTGACCAGCATTGTGCCCTGTTCGGTACAAAAGTTTTCCGCGCCGACCTGCCCGAGCTGCCCGAGCTAGATAACCTGTTTGCCCCCGAAGGCGTCATCTTAGCTGCTCAACAGCTAGCGGCAGAAGCTTTTGGCGCTGAGCAAACTTGGTTTTTGGCAAACGGCTCAACCTGCGGCATAGAGGCCGCTATTTTGGCGACCTGTGGCCCTAGCGACCAGCTAATTTTGCCTAGAAACGTTCATGTATCGGCTATTTCAGGTCTAATTCTCTCGGGAGCGACACCGATCTATCTGCCCGCTGGCTATGGCCAGGAATGGGATATGCCGCTGGCCGTTACGCCGGATGATGTGATGATGGCGTTGGACGCTCACCCAGAGGCTAAGGCTGTTTTGGTGGTGTCGCCTACCTACTATGGCATTTGTTCTGACCTGGGCGCGATCGCCCAACTCACCCACGCGCACAACATTCCGCTCATCGTCGATGAAGCCCATGCGCCTCACTTTACCTTTCACCCTGACTTTCCCCCATCGGCGCTAAAAGCGGGCGCAGATATTGTCATCCAGTCTGCTCACAAAGTGCTGAGCGCATTTACACAGGCGGCGCTGCTGCATACTCAAGGCGATCGCATTGACCGCAATCGAATCATCCAATCGCTTCAGCTTACTCAGTCTACAAGTCCTAGCTACTTGCTCTTAGGATCGTTAGACGCCGCTCGTCATCAGATGGCGACTGAGGGATTTTCTAACATGGCGCGAACGTTAGATTTAGCGGATCGAGCTAGTCGAGAATTGAGGAAGTTAAAGGGATTGAAGGTAGGGCGGTGGGGCGATCGCACTCGCATAACAGTAGAGGTTTCAGGGCTTGGGCTCACCGGATTTCAGGCAGATGAGCTGCTGCATGAGCGATTTGGGGTGACTGCCGAACTGCCTGCCCTTCGTCATCTGATGTTTTTGATTACGCTGGGCAATACTCACGCTGATATTGATCGGCTCATTGAAGGGTTTAAGGGGCTTTGTGAATTGCATCCGCCCATTAATGTCAAACTTGGTTCTTCTAAATCGTTCGATCTACCGATTTCTCAATTTTCTGCCCGTCAAACGCCTCGACAAGCCTTTTTTGCGCCCAAAATCGCCCTGCCCTTTTCTCAAGCCTGCGGCCATATCTGCGCCGAAACCATCTGCCCCTATCCGCCTGGCATTCCTGTGCTGCTTCCAGGCGAGCCCGTTACAACTGACGCCTTGAGCTATCTCAAAACGATTCAAGCCGCAGGCGGGATCATTACAGGCTGTCGCGATCCTGACCTAAAGACAATTCTGGTAATCCAAAGCGCGCCCGCCGCCCCCTGCTAGTATCAGAATCTAACGCACCCGCATACGTTTTTTATGTCCGCACTTTGGCCCTACGCGACGCCTGGAATTCCCGACCGACTTTTTCAGCAGCTACCGGGCATTCCCCTCACCAAGCGAGAAGTACGTTTGCTTGTGATGGGCTACCTACGGCTCAAGCCCGATGCCGAATTCTGGGACATTGGCGCGGGTACAGGCACCGTCGCGATTGAAGCGGCCTTGCTATGCCCAAAAGGAAAAATTACTGCCGTCGAGCGAGATGAAGAAGTCGCTGGGCTGATTAAAACGAACTGCGATCGCTTCGAAGTTACCAACGTTGACGTCATCGCCGGGAATGCCCCCGAATGCCTAAATCATATTCCAGGTGCACCCAACTGCATCTTAATTGAAGGCGCTCCCCTTCAGGCCACCCTCGAAACCGCCTGGGAAAAGCTCATCATCAGCGGTCGTATTGTAGTTACCGCAAACAATCTAGAAGCGCTTTACACCACTTCTGAAACCTTTGCCAAGCTCCACATGCGAAACATCGAAGTCGCTCAGCCCCTCGTCAATCGCCTAGAAACCCGAGGCAACCGCCAGATTTTCGCCACCGTCGATCCAATCTTCATCATCAGCGGCGACAAGCTCGAATAGCTTTTCATATAGCATTAGCAATCATTCATTCATAAAGAAAGCGCAAAGCTATCTGCTGATTGGCTGTATAAAATAAATCGTTTATTTCCAGCATACGCAAACATGCTGAAACAGCGGAGAAGTCTATAGAAAGACAGCTACAAAGCACTTCGTAGAACGACCTGCATAGACTGATGCAT
>JBARVS010000323.1:0-8624 GCA_049646385.1 Phormidesmis sp.
TCAAAGTCAGCAGGCAAGTACGGCCCTTTACTGCTTGAAGATTATGATCTGATTGAAAAAATGGCCCACTTTAACCGAGAACGCATTCCTGAGCGAGTGGTTCACGCGCTGGGCTCGGGTGCATACGGCACGTTTACAGTCACTGACGATATTACTCACTTAACCAAGGCCAAGCTATTTTCAGAAGTCGGCAAAGAGACTGAGGTCTTTGTCCGTTTTTCTAACGTGGCTAAGTCCAAAGGCGGTTCTGATGTCTATCGTGATCTGCGGGGGTTTTCGGTGAAGCACTACACTGAAGATGGCAACTGGGATATGGTGGGCAACGACACGCCGATCTTTTTCATGCGCGATCCAATGAAGTTTATGGACTTCATTCGCTCGCAAAAGGAGCACCCCGAGCAGCACTGGCGGCAGGATGAAATGTGGTGGGACTTTTGGTCTCAGGTGCCCGAGAGCTTGCATCAGGTACTGTGGCTAATGGGCGATCGCGGGGCCCCTATGGGCTGGCGTCATATGCATGGCTACGGTAGCCATACCTTCAGCTTTATCAACGAGCAAAACGAGCGCATTTGGGTTAAGTTCCACTACCTGAGCGATCAAGGCATCAAAAACTTCACCGAAGAGCAGTGGATGCACATGCAGGGCATTGAGCCGCGCTGGTCAACGAAAGATTTGTTCAACGCTATTGATGAGGGCAACTTCCCTTCTTGGACGATGCACATCCAAACCATGACCGACGAGCAGGCTCAAAACTTTCAGTGGAATCCGTTCGACTTAACTAAAGTGTGGCCTCACGGCGACTTTCCCTTACAGCGCGTCGGCAAGCTAGAGCTAAACCGTAACCCTGAAAACTACTACGCTGAAGTAGAGCAGGCTGCGTTCTCTCCTGGCAACGTGGTGCCTGGGATCTCTTGGTCGCCCGATCGCATGTTGCAGGCTCGCATCATGTCATATGCCGACACCCATCGCTATCGCCTGGGCGTAAACTACGAGTCTATTCCCGTGAATTCGCCTCATGCTACTAAGGCCAACACGCCTTACCGCGACGGTCTGATGCGGGTAGATGGCAACAACGGCAGTCGCCAAAACTATCACCCGACCAAGTATGAGTATCCCCAGGCTGACAAGCGCGCGGCTACTCCGCCCTACGAAGTGAGCGGCATGGCTGATCGTATGGAACTAGATGAAAAGGACTATGCGGATCAGGCCAAGATGTTCTACCAGATGCTGAACGACGATGAAAAAGATCGCCTGGTTCACAACATTGGCGGCAGCTTGGGCAAATGCCCCGCTGACATTAAAGAGCGGCAGCTCGCTTTATTTCGTGAGGTAGATGGAAACTTCGCAGATCGCGTTTCAACCGCGATGAGTGAAATGAAGCCGCCTAAGCCAGAGCCAGCACCTGCAAGTGTGTAGGACAGAGGCGCTTAGGTAACGTCTGATTGACACCAAATGCGAAAAGAGACACATTCATCGTTTCTTTTCGCGTTTTCAGATTTGCCGATTTAAATGACCGATGTTTTTATCGCTTTCTGTGTAGATTTTTCTGAAGATTCTTGTTCAATCACTTTGGGTTGAGCTGCGATCGCACCGTCGGATAGCTCTAATGACCAGCGGCTAGCGATAGGCATCCGCCATCCCATGCCAAAAGCCCGGTCGGTCACCTTGAGCACGGGCGGAGTTTGCCGCCTTTTGAATTCTGCGCGAGTGACCAATCGAACAACTTTTTTGACCACCTGCGCCGAATGTCCGGCGGCAACAATATCATTGGCAGACTGTTGCTTTTGAATCAGTCGCTCTAGGATATCGTCCAAGGTGTCATAGTCGGGCAGTGAGTCTTGATCGACCTGTCCCGGCTTGAGTTCTGCGCTAGGCGGCTTGGTGATGATGTTGCTAGGAATGATTTCGCCGCTACGGTTTAAACCACTGTTTGAGCTGCTATTTAGCCAGTGACAGATCGAATATACCCGTGTTTTAGGCACGTCGGCAATCACCGCAAGCCCACCGTTCATGTCGCCATATAGGGTGCAATAGCCTACGGCCATTTCTGATTTGTTGCCAGTAGAGAGCAGCAAATGGCCAAATTTGTTGGCGATCGCCATCAGCAAGTTCCCCCGAATGCGAGACTGTAAATTCTCTTCAGTCACGCCGCTTTCAGTCCCTACAAACAGCGACTCTAAAGTCTGATCATAGCTGCTCATCAGCGTCCCAATTGGAATCGTTTGGGTGGTAATGCCCAAATTGCTCGCGAGCTGTTCGGCGTCGCTGATTGAGTGCTCGGAGCTGTAAGGCGAGGGCATGAGGACACCGAGAACGTTTTGAGGGCCAAGGGCGGCAGCGGCGATCGCACTCACCAGCGCAGAATCTACCCCGCCGCTTAAGCCAATCACCGCCTTTGTAAAGCCGCACTTACGCGCATAGTCTTTCACGCCCAGCACCAGCGCGGCCCAAATCTCAGCATCTGTATCAGTAACCAACGGTTTGATTTCTGCCGCTTTCAGGTCGTGACTACTCTCATCAAATTCTATAACTTGCAAATCGCAATCAAACGCCGCAGCTCTGCTCATCATTTCCCCGGCTCGATTGACCGCTAGGCTTTGCCCATCAAAAATCAAATCGTCGTTGCCGCCTACCTGATTGACATACACAATCGGACAGTTGTTCTGCTTGGCCGCGTGAGCAATCATTCGCTCTCTCAGCGACTGCTTACCGCTCACAAAAGGAGAAGCCGATAGATTGACAACAACATCAACGCCGATGGCAACTAGCTCTTGCGTCGGATCTATTGGGTAGCTACGTTTCCCCCAAAAGGTTTCGTTGTTCCAAAGGTCTTCGCAAATGGTTACCCCAACCCGAACAGAAGCTTTTTTTTGTGTATAGATAAAGCTGCTTGCTTCAGTGCCTGACTCAAAATATCGATCTTCATCAAAGACATCGTAGGTGGGCAGCAGGCGCTTATGAAAAATCTCTTTGACTGCGCCTGATTGCAGAAGGGCCATACTGTTGAAAATAGGTTTTTCGCCTTTACTGGCAGCGGCGCTATTGGCTTCAGCAAGGCCCACTAGGGCAATAAGATCGGGGGGTAAATCTGCGGCGAGGCTGGCAGCTGTTTGCTTCATAAGCTGAATGAAGCTCGGGCGCATCAGCAAGTCTCTAGGCGGATAGCCGCAAAGAGAAAGCTCGGGCGTTAGCAGTAAGTTTGCGCCTAGCTGAGCGGCCTGCCGAGCAACAGAGAGAATCTTTTGGGCGTTGCCCTTGAGGTCGCCAACGGTAGGATTGATTTGGGCGATCGCAATTTTCATAAGCCAACACAATGAAAGAACAAACTATCTGTAAAGCGCCTCAATAGCATAGATAAAGCAACCAATGGATAGTTTATAAAAACACCATCGGCTTATCCTTTAGCGGCTCAAAAGCCTCTGCGTCAAATCGATACAGGCTGGCAGGTCGACCGGCCCCCCGAGAAGCCTTTATTTTGGTATCTTGTAAAATTCCTAGCTTTAACAGCCGGGTGCGAAAGTTGGAGTAGTCTGAAAAGTCTTCGCCAAGCACGGTGGCATATAGCTGATACACATCGCTGAGCGTAAACGTCTCGGGCAATACATCAAAGGCCACCGGGCTGTACTCAATTTTGCTGCGCAGCCGCTGATAGCCATAGGTCAAAATCTCGTTGTGATCAAACGCTAGCTTAGGCACCCGACTCAGCGGATACCAGGCAATTCCGCTAACGCCATCGGCAATCAGCGCCGTATCTTCATATCTCACCAGGGCAAAGTGACTCACTGATAAATAGCGCACGTTGTAAATATCTTCAGCTTCGCGCGGGTCACGACTGGGCCCGCCGAAGGTAAATAGCTGCTCTAAGTAAAGGTTGCTGACGCGAATTTTCTCGGTGAGCACCCGGTCGGCAGCGGCCTCTAGCGATTCGCCGATGCGCACGAGCGTACCGGGCAGGCTCCAGTAGCCCTCAAAGGGATTTTCGTGACGCATTACCAGCAGCACCAGCAGCCGATTTTGTTCGGTATCGACAGAAAAAATAACGGTATCTACGCCTACCTTAAAGTCCGCAAGCTCCGTCTTATCTGTCTTAATTGAGGCTTGAGATGATTTTGAAGACTGGAGGGCGATCGCCTTGAGCGGAGGCTTCATCGGCGTGTTGATATTTGAGCTGGGACTGTTTCCTGGGGGGGTTGTAGACATGGGTAAAGCTGGCGCTTACTTATGTAGTCGCGAATAACGGGTGGAAGATCGTCAGGCACCTGGCTGCATTCGGGGGTGCGATAGCGGCTAGAGGCAATGTTGTGCTGCTGTGGGGGGCGAGCAATTTTTACAGTGGCCTGCTGCTGTAGGGTGGCTAGCGCCGATCCTTCGATGGTATAGCCCGGTCTGGGGAAGACCAAAATTTCTACCTGAGCAAAAATCTCTTTGGCCTGATACCACTGAGGCAGCTGCGAAACCAAATCAGCGCCAACGACTAGGCTAAACTTTGCCTTGGGCCATCGCTGGCGCGCGCGCGCGATGGAATAAATGCTGTAGCGATCGCTCAAGCTTTGATACACCTTGACTCGACTCGCATCCGGCAGCGTGTCAATCAGCAGCCTGAGCATTTGAGCGCGATCGCCCAGCGGCGACTGGTTTTGCTTAAAAGGATTTTCAGCCGCCCACACCGCCACGCAGTCAAACTCACGCGCCAGCCATGTCAGGATACTTTGATGCCCCACATGCGGCGGATCGGCGCTCGTGCCAAACAAAGCAACCCGTTCAGTTTTTGGCCAAAATATCATGATATCTCCTCAAGATCGCCGAGTTCTCTCTGTCAACCGCTTTAGCCCATCAGAAATAGCGACGGGCAAAGCGTCTGGACGCTCTAGCCGCCGAGCTGCTATCGGCAAAGCGCTCACCGCCGCTGTCGTCTGTTGAGCAATTTCATCCAAGCTAGGCGCAAGTGCTAGCCGCCGCCCGCCCGCCATTACGCGCTTCAGCAAAGGTATCTCATCTTGATTAGAGGCTTCGATACTCAACGCTAAGCGATCGCTCACTATTTGATTATCCTCATATCGGCGAAAAATTTGCTTACAGCCGGGATAGGTCGCTTTCCCGCTAGACTCTTTCATCACAGGCACCCCATCAATATCAACCAGCTTGTAAACGCCATTGACAGGTGCGCCCGTTACCAGCTTGGTACCTAGCCCATAGCCGTCAATACAGGCATTATTTTTTCGCAGCTCGGCGATCGCATACTCATCCAAATCGCCGCTGGCAAAAATCGGCACAGTGGGAAAATGCGATGGTAGAGCCTTTCTAAAGGAAGATCGCACCGCCCGCGAAACCATCTCTAAATCGCCCGAATCAATCCGAACGCCGCTCAAAGGCATTCCTTTAGCCACCTTTTTAGCTAGCCTTTCGGCAGCAGCCTCCGTATCATAGGTATCGATCAGCAAGGGAGCCCCTGGAAAAGCGCTGTGAAAAGCCTCAAAGCTATCGTCTTCGCTGCCTTCTAGCGCTGAAATCGCCATCACAAGCGCGTGAGCCATGGTTCCTATCGGCTTGCGCCCTAGCTTAAGCGCAGCCAGGACGTTAGAGGTAGCGTCTAGTCCGCCGGCGATCGCCGCTCTAGCCGCCCACAGCGATCCCTGAGGGCTAAAAGCTCGGCGCGTGCCAAACTCATACAGCGTTGCCTCTAGCCCTGCCGCCTGCCGCAGCCGCGCCGCCCGCGTTGCAATCAAAGTCTGATAGTTCAAAGTATTGAGCAAATAAGTCTCGACCATTTGCGCCTGCCACAGAGGGGCTTCTATCCGAAGCATCGGCTCATTAGCAAAAACGGGCGTTCCCTCAGGCATTGCCCACACATCGCCTTCAAATCTGAAATTTTCTAGCAGCCTCCAAAAGCTAGCAGGTGCATGTCTAAAAATATCGGTTTCTTGCAGGTGCAGAATTTGCGCAGGGCTAAAGCTCAAGTTTTCTAAATATTCCAGCCCTTGCTCTAATCCCATCGCGACCAAGTAGCCGTAGCCTTCGGGCAGCTTGCGAGTAAACAGCTCAAAGCTAGCAGGCCGCTGATGAAGCGACTCGTTAACATAGCAGGCCGACATAGTGAGCTGATACAAATCGGTGAGTAGCCCATACTCGTCAGCGTTTACAGAGAGTGATTCAGCCACAGGTGCTTTAATGAAACCGCCTTGTATAGAAACCATAGGTTTGAATCGCGTGAACGCGGCTGCTGAATTAGTTATGGTCATTTTAACCATAACTAGGTGATAACTGCCACTAGCTTTGTAGTAATTCGCGTTTAGTTTTTTGTGATTTCAGCCATGAATTGACGAATATATATCGCCATAATGCTCGCTAATACAGGATTATGCCTTTTGTTCACCGTAGCTACGTGCCATAGATAAAAATATTAAATATCTACTATATAGGTGTCTCTTATTTGGTAAGCAAAACCAAAACATAGAAAAGTGACCTAAACCGCGCGATGAAAAATCTGAAGTATGGTGAGAGATGCCGCTGAAAACACAGTTTAGAATAAGCTTCGCAAACCCTATGAAACCTGTCTTAGACGGCCCTTCGGCTGAACCGACCTGGATGACTATTGTTCGACTGCTGCGCTGGGATAAGCCCGCCGGACGACTCATTTTGATGGTGCCCGCGCTGTGGGCGTTTGCCTTGGCGCTGCATGAGGTGCCGAAGGTTGAGTGGTCAGCAAAGCTGCCGCTGGTTGGGGTGATTGTGCTAGGCACTTTGGCCACTAGCGCGGGCGGCTGCGTGGTAAATGACCTGTGGGATCGCGATATTGACACGCAGGTTGAGCGTACGCGCACCCGCCCGCTCGCCGCCAAAGCGCTTTCTGTAAAGGTTGGCATTGGTGTTGCCCTCGTCGCGTTCTTCTGCGCTTGGGGGCTGTCCTTTTATCTCAATTCACTGAGCTTTTGGCTGTGCGTAGCGGCTGTGCCTGTGATTGTGCTCTATCCTCTGGCAAAGCGCGTTTTTCCGGTGCCGCAGCTCGTGCTTTCAATCGCCTGGGGATTTGCGGTGTTGATTAGCTGGAGCGCGGTGACCAGTGCGATCGCCTACCCTACTTGGCTACTATGGAGTGCAACGGTGCTATGGACGCTGGGCTTCGACACGGTATATGCCATTCCCGATAGAGAGTTCGACCGCAAGCTTGGGATCAATTCCAGCGCGCTTTTTTTTGGCAGGCGAGCCCCTCAAGCGGTGGGCCTATTTTTTGCAGGTGCTACGATTATGCTGGCTTGGCTGGGCTTGGCGCTGCCGCTGGGCATTTTTTACTGGCTGTCGCTGGCGATCGCTGGCTATTTCTGGTACCGACAGTACCGTCAGCTCGCACGCGGGCCAAAGGCTCCTCAGGTATTTGGCCATATCTTTCACCAAAACGTCACTATCGGCTTTATTTTGCTAGCAGGCATGACGCTATCTGTGCTGCTAGGCATATGAGCCCGCATAGATAAGCCTTGATCCGCTCATCCTTCACATCATTCATCATTTCCCCTTATGTGGCTCTTCTTTGCCTCGCTGACTGCTCTGTTCGAGGCTGGCAAAGATGCTACGGGTAAGCAAAGCCTAAAAACGCTAGATGAATATTCGGTGCTGTTCGGCTTTATGGCGGTTGGTATCGTTTTTTTGTGCCCGGTGCTTTGGCTGTCGGGGGGTGTACCTGTTTTGCAGCCAGATTTTTGGTGGGCGCTGCTGATTGGCGGCGGGCTTAATATTTTGGCTTTTACGCTGTATGTGCGGGCGCTAAAGCTGGCAGATCTATCGCTGACGGTGCCTTTGGTGACGCTGACACCGCTGTTTTTGCTGGTGACGTCGCCGCTGATTGTGCAGGAGTGGCCTACCTGGGCAGATGGGGTCGGCGTGGTGCTTTTGGTGGTAGGCTCTTATGTTTTGAATTTGAAGGCTGCGGTAGAATCGCAGTCTGTAGTGCCTACCTCACGAGGTGCTCGGGCTTTGAGGCCGCTGGTGGCGATGGCGCGTAATCCGGGCAGTCGGCTGATGCTGTGCGTTGCGTTTATCTGGAGCATTACGTCTAATTTTGATAAAATTGGCGTGCTGAATTCTTCCCCGCTGTTTTGGGCGCTTTCTTTGTTTTGCGCGATCGCAGGCGGTATGCTTCCCTTTGTTTTTCGCCGAGGGCGAGGGCTGAGGCCGCTCATATTAGAGTGGCGGCTGCTGCTAGTGACCGGCGGGTTTAATGCGATCGCCATCACCTTTCAAATGCTGGCACTCACCCTAGCACCAGTCGCTCAGGTCATTGCCGTCAAGCGCATGAGCGCCCTACTTTCGGTGCTGCTAGGTCATTTTTTCTTTAAAGAAAAAGGGCTGCGAGAGCGGCTTTTAGGTGCCGCTATTATGGTCAGTGGCGTCGTGATTATGTCGCTGAGCTAGCCCTGGCTGATCACCCATAACAAATTGTGATGAGACTGTCTGCGATCAAACGTGATCTAAATCTTGAATCCGCTATAAGATAAAAGAGAAGAACTCGATATCGGTTACAGGTTTGCTTTTTCTGTCTAAAGGGTTTCCCTTGATTTATACAGGCTTCCGTCCGACATATCATTCTCAATACCCTGTTTAATTTTTGGAGACTACACATGGGCGTTTAT
>JBARVS010000324.1:0-3287 GCA_049646385.1 Phormidesmis sp.
TGATAGAGCACTTTACCCAAGGGCATGGTTTGGTGATGTAGGTGGGCCTCAATACGTTCGTAGTCGGCCTTTGGCAGTCTGGCTAAAAGCTGATTTTGAACGGCGCAGCAGCGCTGTTGGGGCATGAGTATTATTTCCCTTTTATGAAAGTGACTCTTCCTGCAACAGAGGAATAAATTCATTACTCTGTACTAGGAAGAACATTTTATGGATGCTTTTTATAATCTCTATATTACGTGGCGGATTTTCACTAATGCCGTACGTTATCGTACGCATTAAAGACTATTATCAGAACTTGCAGCAAACGCTTAGACCATTTTTTAACAAAGCCCTATTACCTCCTAAAAGTTTGGGCGGCATTGCCCTGCTGCCAGAAACTTTTTAACCCCATGCCCAAAACATATCTGGGTTTACCCACTTCTAAACTTCTACTCATTTGCGGCGTAGTAGGCATTTTTGGCTGCGCTAGCGTTCTGCTTACCAATGCTATCGGCACGGTTGTGGTGGATGGTTACAATCCTATTAGCCAAACGATTAGCGATCTGGCGATCGCTGAGAAAGCCTGGATTCAAGATACTGGGCTGGATTTGTTTGCGGTTTCCTTCATTACCTGCGCAATCGGTTTACTCGCCCTGAACCTGGGCGGTCTAAGGTGGCGAGCGGGCGCGTTTACAATGCTATTACTAGCTGTTGACATTGCGCTAATCGCTGAGCACAACAAGTACGCCAATAGAGAAGGTGTAGGCACCGCTATTCACATTTACTGCGTTTATGCGCTGGGCGCTCTATTCACAGCGGCTCCCTTGTTAATGGCTGCTGGTCTGCGCAAAATCAGTCATGGCTGGTACTTATATAGCTTAGGGACTGCCGCTAGCTGGGCCGTTCTATCACCTTTGTTCTTTTTCACCCCCACTAGCTGGGATGGTGCTTACGAACGTTTTATTTCACTCATTATGATTACCTGGGTCGCGCTGATCTCCTGGCTTTTGATTCAAAAGGCAAAAGATCAGCGAAAGCAGCTAGCTTCTACGCGGTCGAATAAGCAGCAGCGTGATAATGCCTGAGGCAATGATCAAAGCAACATTGAGACCTAGCAGGCTCAGTCCGCCCCAGCCGCGAATGGGATCTTTAGACAGAAACGCGATCGCCGCCGCCGACCCAGCCGGAACCAGTGCCAATGCCGCCACAACCCCTACTAACGTATCCGTCTTACGCTCAGTGAGGGCGATGATGCCAGAAATACCAGCTGCAACCGCCGCGATCGCGCTATACCAACCCACCGTCACCCTTTCATCCAATAGTTCTTTACTCAATAGGTTCGTTTCTACTGGAATCACCCGAGTGACGTTTAGTATCCAGGTAGTTGCTAAAGACGCCAGCACCGCAATCCCCAAGCCGACCAGGGCAGACACAATCCCCTGCATAGCTAAACCAGGCTTACGATTGACCGCCCCAAACGCGATCAGTGCTAAAGGGGGCAATGCTGGCGCAATTACCATAGCGCCAATTAAAACAGGAATAGAATTAGTCAGCAGCGCAACAGCGGCTAAAATGCCAGACATTGCCATCAAGATCATGTACGACCGATTGAGTTCGCTGAGCTTAGTGACGTATCGGACAGCGCGATCGCTCACAACCGGGGGTCGAGGCATGGGGCAGCAGAGGTGACATTCCTTTTCCACCATACCTTTCGTAGCAATCGCTGCGCTGTTAATCTTTGCAAATTTGACATGCCTTTTAGATAGCCGTGTGCAATAGGGTATTTGAACACTTCCCACTGGCACATTCTGAGTTCTAGTTTCTAGCTTCTGAGTTCTGATCTCCAGCTTTCGAGTTCTGGCTTCTAAAGTGAGATTCTGTATCTACAAATTTAGCTTCAGCTCATAATCTAAACCTAACGATAGTCCATGCTAGAGATCGTTTGGTAAGTCAGCAGTAGGGTTACTTGTGCGATAATTTGTGCAGGAGTCTGCTGAGTTTTGGGGTTAAATCACAATGGCAACTAATCTTGAAATTGATCACAGCCTAATAGAAGAAGCGATGAAGTTAGGCAAGCATCAAACTAAGCAAGGCGTCGTGGAAGAAGCGCTGCAAGAATACGTGCAGCGACGTAAGCAGCTCAGAGTGCTCGAATTATTTGGCTCGATAGAGTACGAAGACAGCTACGATTACAAGCAGCAGCGGCAGCAAAAATGAAGGTTATCGTCGATACTGCCGTGTGGTCACTGGCCCTAAGAAATAACAAACAGCGTTCTGAACGCCATACTGACAACCGATAAAAACTTTAGCCAACACATACCCGTAAACTTAGCAGTGCGGCAGTAGCCTAGCTTTTTTGCTGACCCTTATGCAGCCACCTGTTTCTATTAGCAAAGATTTAGTCATGGTGGGCGGTGGTCACAGTCATGCCCTGGTGCTGCGCAAAATGGGAATGCAGCCCTGGCCCGCTGACATACGCCTGACGCTGATTACCAACCTGGCCGACACGCCTTACTCTGGCATGTTGCCCTTCCATATTTCTGGCCTTTACGACTTTGACACCGCCCATATTGACCTGCGGCCCCTCACTCGCTTTGCCAACTGTCGGCTAATGATGGATGAGATGGTTAGGCTCGACCTGAACGACCAAAAGATTATCTGCCGCGATCATCCGCCGATTGCTTACGACGTGCTCTCTATCGACATTGGCAGTACACCAAGTAAGTCCAAGGTGCCGGGGGCTGATGACTATGCAATTCCGGCTAAGCCCGTTCCTAATCTGCTAAAAAACTGGAAAAGCTATCTTGACCAGCTTGAAAAAGAACTAAAGCACAGCCCTACCAAAGCAGCAGTTGTCAGTATTGTCGGCGGCGGGGTGGGCGGCGTTGAAATGGCCTTTGCGATGCACACGCGGCTTTGGCAGCTGATTACCCATTACGGGAAAGATCCGCAGCAGCAGGTAAAGGTGCATATTTTTCAGCGGGGCAAGCACCTGGCCAAAGGGCGAAACCCGTGGACTCAGCGCATGGTTGAGCGGCTGTGTAAGGAGCGGCAAATTGAGGTGCATACCGAGGAAAGCGTTTGTGAGGTGATGCCGGATGCGGTGCGCTGTGAGTCGGGGCTGGTGGTGTCGTGCGATCGCACCTTTTGGGTCACCAACGCCAGCGCCCCCGACTTCCTCAAGCCCAGCGGCCTTACCCTCACCGAATCAGGCTTTATTGCCGTTAGCGATACGCTGCAAACCTGCTCACATCCCAACGTTTTTGCAGCGGGCGATATTGCCACCATGGTGAACCATCCGCGCCCAA
>JBARVS010000325.1:0-4014 GCA_049646385.1 Phormidesmis sp.
CACTGACACCGCAAATAGTTGAAGCCGTTGGCGTACAGCGCCGTCGCGAAAGGCAACAAAAAGTCAGGATCGACCTTTAGCACCTCTACGCCAGCGTGGTCTTTTTCCATCACCTCATGAGCAAAGCCCTGCTCACTTAGCCAAGTAGAGACCTCTCC
This sequence comes from Phormidesmis sp., assembly GCA_049646385.1. GTDB lineage: Bacteria > Cyanobacteriota > Cyanobacteriia > Phormidesmidales > Phormidesmidaceae > Phormidesmis. The sequence continues at coordinate 159 of JBARVS010000325.1, forward strand.
GGCTTCAACAATTGCCGTCTCTTCAGATCCTTTTTTTTCTTCTGTATCTGCCATCTATGCTCTACTCTCCCGCTCAGCGCTAACGCCCTCTTCCGCCTTAGCCTCATCTAACGCTACTGGCATACCCATAGCTGCCCGCAGCTCTTTAGGCGGTGCCTCGCGCGTACCGGAAGCTAGATAGGTTCCAGTCAAAATAGGATCAACCACTTTCATGCTGTGGCTGCGCGTGTAAAAACGATGCGTACTTTCAAATTTGGACTTTTCCTGCATAGACTCATTGGCAATTTTTTTGCGCAGTTTGATAATCGCATCAAAAATTGCTTCGGGGCGAGGCGGACAGCCAGGAATATATACGTCTACCGGAATAATTTTATCTACGCCTCGGATAGCCGTTGGCGAGTCAGAGCTGAACATACCGCCTGTGATAGTGCAAGCGCCCATTGCCATTACATAAGCTGGCTTTGGCATTTGCTCATACAGACGAACCAGCGCCGGGGCCATTTTCATTGTTACCGTGCCCGCCACAATAATCAAATCGGCCTGTCGGGGGCTGGCCCGAGGAGCCAAACCAAAGCGGTCAAAGTCGAAGCGAGAGCCTAGCAAAGCCGCAAACTCAATAAAGCAGCAGGCCGTGCCATACAGCAAAGGAAACAGACTTGACAGCCGCGTCCAGTTGTACAGATCGTCCACGGTCGTCATGATGACGTTTTCGGACAGATCCTCTGTTATCCCCGTGTTAATGGATGGATTTAACAGGCGATCGCCCGGATTCATGCCCATATCATTGGCAAAGTCTTTTGACAGAGTTCTACCCTTGCCCTGTAAAGATCCTGCCTTCATTCCCGATCCTACGACCATTCCAAAGCTCCCTTACGCCATGCGTACACTAAACCAACAACCAAAATTGCAATAAATATCAAGGCTTCTACAAAGCCTAGAAGACCCAGCGAGTGAAAAGCCACCGCCCAAGGGTACAAAAAGACCGTTTCCACATCAAAAATCACAAAAACCAGCGCAAACATATAGTATCGAATGTTGAACTGAATCCATGCACCGCCGATGGGCTCACAGCCCGACTCATAGGTTGTACGACTTGCAGGGCCAGCGCTAGCCGGTCTCAGCAGCTTGGATGCACCCAAAGCGACCACTGGCACCAGACTACTAATGATCAGAAATCCTAAAAAGTATTCGTATCCACTTAAAACAAACACATCGTGCGCCTTTAACGGTTCTCAAAACACCCTTATTGTAGCGGCACAGGCTCTAGATTTTTAGCGTATACATCTTTTTGATTTTTTTGGAATCCATTAGTAGATATCTATACATAGACATTTAGTCGTAGCGCGTACCGCTAAAGGCGCACAGATCGCAGTAGAAAACCCGCCGTATGCAATAATAGTTAACAGTAAATCTCATATTTGTCCGCTTGAGATATCACCTCTCACACGCTGTAGATTAGCAAAGCAGATAGCAGATTTTTAGATAGTCGGTTCCCATTAACGCAATGAGTATAGAGCCTAATTCCAGTCAGACGCCGCCTGAACCAGCGCGATCGCTTCCCCTTGAAGAAACGATTCCGCTGGTTAAATCAGACGTAGAAACAGAGCAAAACCAGGAAAACAGCCCACCTACGCCCGCCGAGATGGATCAGTTCGAGTGTCGCTCCTGTGGATACACCTACGAGCCAGCCAAAGGTGATAACCGCAACGATATTCCGGCGGGCGTTGAGTTCAAGGCGTTGCCCAATAGCTGGCGTTGCCCTGTTTGTGGCGCTAGCACCACGCAGTTTAGCAACGTCGGGCCAGCGGGTGCAGCGTCAGGATTTAAGGCCAATCTAAGCTACGGATTTGGCGTTAATACCCTCACGCCCGGTCAAAAAAACCTGCTAATTTTTGGTGCCCTGGGTCTGGGCGTGCTGTTTTTTCTCAGTCTGTATGGCCTGCAATAGCAGCGGCCTATTGATTTTTTAAGTTTTTTAAATTGGATTTTGCTGGAGTTGTAATGCAGACGGTTTTAGAGTGGTTGAAGAAAGGATCAGGTGAAGTCTGGCGCAAAAGTCTGGCGCTGATGATGGTTGTCTTGCTGACCACAAGCCTGACCACAGGCTGCGGCAGAGTGTTTTTAGCCGGGACAGAGACAAATCCATGGGAAGTAATTGCATTGCCCACTGAGTCGTCTCTTTCGGACGTAGCTTTTGCTGAAGGCAACGAGCATGGCTGGTTAGTAGGTAGCCGCACAACGCTGCTCGAATCAACCGATGCAGGCAAAACCTGGGAGCCCAGAATTCTAGACTTAGGCGAGCAGCCTTATACCTTCACCTCGATTGACTTCAGCGGCGATGAAGGCTGGTTAGTAGGGCAACCCAACATCATGCTACACACTACCGATGGCGGTACTTCTTGGTCAAATATTCCACTCGATCCACAGCTGCCCGGTCAGCCGCTGCTGATCACCGCAACAGGCAGAAGTTCTGCTGAGCTAGCCACCGATATTGGCGCTATTTATAAAACCGAAGACGGCGGGCAGAGCTGGAAAGGCTTGGTTCAATCGGCTGTCGGCGTAGTCCGCAATATGACTCGGGATGCGTCGGGTCGCTACGTGGCAGTGTCGTCTCGGGGTAATTTTTATTCGACTTGGCTACCGGGGCAGGAGGCTTGGCAACCGCACAACCGAGAGAATTCCAAACGTTTACAGAACATGGGCTTTGATAAAGATGGCCTGCTGTGGCTGATTGCGCGAGGCGGGCAGCTACAGTTTGGCACCGAGAAGACAGACTACGAAGAGTGGAGCGAGACGATTAATCCTGAGCTGGCTTCTAGCTGGGGCTTGTTAGATATGGCCTATCGTACTTCTGAAGAGCTGTGGGTGACTGGCGGCAGCGGCAATTTGCTGGTGAGCGACGACGGCGGGGCGACCTGGAAAAAAGATAAGGCCGTTGAAAACGTGCCAACCAATTTTTACCGTATCAAGTTTTTAAGCGATGACGAGGGCTATGTGCTGGGCCAGCGAGGGTATTTGCTGCGCTATGCGCCAGAGCCAATAGCGGCGGCTTAAAATGTAACTAAAGTTTAATTAGACGAATTTTCAAAAGATTTGTTGTAAGGGATGCTGAGAGTTTCGTATGATGAATAACAAGTGTTGATTTGCTTTTAGTTAGGAGAATTTAAGTTATGGCTGGCGATACTGGCGAACGGCCTTTTGGCGATATTGTAACGAGCGTTCGTTACTGGATTATTCACAGCATCACCATTCCTGCTTTGTTTATTGCGGGCTGGTTATTTGTTTCGACGGGGCTTGCGTACGATGCTTTCGGCACGCCTCGGCCCAACGAGTATTACCCCACCAATCAGTCGGAGTTGCAGATTATTGACAATCGATACAATCCCGATAATAAGCTGCCTCAATAGCTGGCTTTGATAGCTAGCTTTGATAGCTGGCCCTGTTCAAAAACATTACCTTTTGGAGACTTTAGCCCATGACCAGTGGCAACCCCAATGAGCCGATTACTTATCCTATTTTTACCGTGCGCTGGCTATCTGTCCATGCGTTAGGTATTCCTTCAGTTTTCTTTTTAGGCGCGATCGCTGCTATGCAGTTCATTCAGCGCTAATTTCGAGCTAACTCAAAGCCAATTCAAAGCTAGGAGCCCCAACCCATGGCTGATAGACCCACCAACCCAAACAAGCAGCCCGTCGAGCTAAACCGAACGTCTTTGTTTTTAGGTTTGCTCGTTGTCTTCGTGACCGGCCTGCTGTTCTCTAGCTACTTCTTCAACTAAGAATCTAGCTAAAGGTTTGAATCGTTAACGTTGTGAGTAGGAGAGAGTTTCATGTTTCAAAACGGTAAGATTCCCCTG
>JBARVS010000326.1:0-8110 GCA_049646385.1 Phormidesmis sp.
GTGCTTGGCCTTATCTCACAAGCCGCTTGGCAAATTCTGCGTCTACTTTGGCATCCTTAGTAAGAGATCGCTATCGTCTTTTTGTTCATACAACAAAGCCGATTGGTACCACAGTCTGTCAATACTATAGTCTGCCAAGAGACATATTGACTTACAGACAAAACCATGAGTATTTATCTCATCAGAGTTCTTTCGGTCAAAAAATACCCCAGAAGATAAATCAATCTTGTTTAATGACTGTGTTAGTGTAAGAGAAGAGACTTAAGAGTTAAGTCTTTGATTAACATTAAGTTTTTAAATAAAAAAGATTAAAGAAATAGCTAGCAAACCGACAAATCCCCTGCACTACTCGTTTCCCCTGCTATCTCACCAATGCCCTCAAAACTTACAGCCGCTGCCCTCCAGTCGTTCATTTCACGGCAGGACGTTCAGTCAATTGTTCATGCAACTGTAGAAAATGAAAGCGTAGAAGATGCGGTAAAAGCAATTGTAACTGCGCCCAGCTTTGATCAGCTCATTCTCGCGCTCGTTGATAGTCCTGCCTTCTCTGAAACGCTAGGAGAAGAATTTGCTAAGTTAGATGCGATCGCTGGTATTGCTGCTTGCCGAAGCCTTAGAAGCTGCCTAAACTTTTCATTAGGACAGTTTCTTGGTACCTTGTCCGAGCTTATTTCTGCCTTCGATTCAGCCCAAGGCAGCCAGTGGTACGCCTTTTCAAACCAGGTATACCAGTCTAAGCTAAGCGATCAAAAGCTGCTGAGCTATCTCATGGATAGAGATCAAGAAGACTTTTACTTAGATCTTTCGCAAAAGCTCATTCTCAGCAATCCTCATGCCATTTATCCCACCTCTTGCTACAGAGAAAGCGCGGGTTCTATTGAAAGCACCGCAGACAACCAGATCATAGAAGCAGTTGTTCGCTCTAGCACCTTCACCTCAATTAAGATTGTAGACAATACGTTAGACCCAGAGAACACCCTTCTTAGAGACATTTATATCGCACAGGGCAGATGCGTTTGTCTCATTGACGAAAATGTTGAGCAGTTCTACGGCGAAAGGCTAGAGCACTATTTTGACCATCACAACATTCAGCTAGAGAAGCGAATATACCGAGCGATGGAAGTAGACAAAGGTATCCATACCGTTGAAAAGATGCTGGGAGACTTCAAACAGCTTGGCGTCTCTCGCAATGAGCCGATTTTGTTAATGGGTGGCGGTGTTCTTGCGGATACTGGCGGTCTAGCCTGCGCTCTATACCATCGAAACACGCCCTATGTAATGCTTTCCACCTCTATTGTAGCGGGTGTAGACGCTGGCCCTTCTCCGCGTACCTGCTGCGATGGCTTCGGCTATAAAAATCTTTTCGGAGCCTACCATCCGCCTATTCTCTCTATTACCGACCGTTTTTTCTTCAAAACGCTACGCGAAGGCTGGCTGCGTCACGGTATTATTGAAATTATCAAGATGGCGGTTGTTAAAGACATTGAGCTGTTTGAAGATTTGGAAGTCGCTGGCCCTCGACTTATCTCTACTCGCTTTGGAACAACCCAAACCCAAGGAGATAAAACCATTGGCCCGCTGTCGCAAAAGATTTTGGGGGGGGCTATTCGTAGCTATGCCGCAGCAGAGTACGGCAATCTCTACGAAACGCATCAGTGCCGCCCTCATGCCTATGGACACACCTGGTCACCGGGCTTTGAGATTGAAGCTGGACTGCTGCACGGCCATGCAGTTGCTATTGACATGGGCTTTGGCGCACACCTTAGCCACCGCATGGGCTGGATTACAGAGAAGGCTTGCCACCGCATTATGCAGCTGATTAGCGACTTTCAGCTTAGTCTGTGGCACAGCGTTCTAGAGAACAAAGAGATACTCTATGCCTCACAGGAAAAAATCGTTCAAAAGCGTGGACAAAATTTGGTAGCGCCCTTGCCCCGAGGTACAATCGGTCAGTGTGGCTACCTAAATTCGCTCAGCCGCACAGAGCTGTTTCGGGCAATTGATGACTATGCTGCTATTTGCGCCGATTACCCTAGAGCCGGACGGGGTATAGAGCCGCTTTGCAGTGACGTTGGGCTGGAGGATCCTTCTACAGTAGGTCAAGCGATCGCCGACCCTGCTAGTCTCAAATCGCCAACCCTCCTTAAAGAAATGTCTGCCGTGCAGTCTATCTAAAGCGCCCGCCTAGAGCGCCCGCCGACGTTATTTGAAAGACAAGTTAGACCCGTAAGATAGACCAGCAAGAGCCTTACAAGAGAGCGCCTCTGAAATGATAAGTACAGCAAAGCCGACTGACACCAGTCAAAATGAGACAGCACCTAAAAAGGTAGCCTCTCAGGAAGCAGCCCCCATAGCCGCTAGACCCGTGACGCCTTTAGGCATCCTTGTTCAGCAGCTAGAGCATCTTCAAGCTGCCGCTAAAAAAGAATCCGTTTCGCCACTGTTTGAGACGGCGTTAGCGCAAGCGACGCGGCTGGCGGCCGGTCTTGATCCCTATCTAGAAGCTTGTACTACAAACGAGTCAGCAGCATTAGCCTTTTTAGCGAAGGAAACGCAGCGAGAAGACTGGGGCCGTCAGTTTAGCAGTGGCGAAACGGTAAAAGAGCTAGAGCAGGAGATGCTATCGGGCCATATTGAAGGGCAGCTGTTGAAGATGTTGGTGTCCATCAGCGGGACAAAGCGGGCGTTAGAGATTGGCATGTTTACGGGCTACTCAGCGCTGGCGATCGCCGAAGCACTCCCTACAGACGGTCTTCTGATCGCCTGCGAGGTAGACGGCTATGCTGCTCAGTTTGCCACGCGCTGCTTTGAGGCATCAGATCATAAAGATAAAATTCAGGTGAGAGTTGCGCCGGCAGTAGAAACGCTGCAACAGCTAGCCAAAACAGAAAGTCCCTTTGACCTGGTCTTTATTGACGCAGACAAGGGCAGCTATATCAACTACGTTAATATCCTGTTAGACTCGCAGCTGCTCGCGCCAAACGGATTTATCTGCGTAGACAATACGCTGATGCAGGGCCAGCCTTATTTAGAGGAGACAAATTGGACTGAGAACGGTCGTGCGATCGCGCAGTTCAATCAATTTGTTGCCGAAGACCCTCGCGTTGAGCAGGTGATGCTCCCCATCCGCGACGGCTTCACCATCATCAAACGCAAATAAAAACGCAAATAAACAGGTAACCCGCGATATGTCGTCTGCACCATCTGCATCGCCGACTTCAAAGCCAGATATCGGGTGGCTTTCGGCAGTTGTTAAAAACATTGCTACTTTGCTATTGCTGCTGGTACTGCTACCGTTTAATCTTGGCATGATAATGGCTTCGCTAGCTGTCCATGCCTTTTACCGAGATGCAAAAAAGCGAATAGGCGATCGCGACGATGCTAGCGCCAACGCCGAAAGTAAAAGAATACTCATCTCTGGCGCAAAAATGACCAAAGCCCTTCAGCTGGCTCGGTCTTTCCATCAGTGCGGGCATGAAGTATATCTAGTCGAAACTCACAAATACTGGCTATCGGGTCACCGCTACTCCCAGGCGGTCAAAGGATTCTTTACTGTACCCGCACCCGAAAAAAACAGCAGCGAATACTGTCAAAGCCTATTAAAAATTGTTCAAGACAACAACATTGACGTATTTATTCCCGTTTCTAGCCCAATTGCTAGCTACTACGACTCTCTTGCCAAAAAAGTCTTAGACCCTTACTGCGAGTCAATTCACCTAGAGCCAGAAGAAACCAAAATCCTTGATGATAAATATGCCTTTTGTAGTAAAGCCGCATCCCTTGGCCTATCTGCTCCAAAAGTATTTCGCATCACCGATCCTCAACAAATACTAGACTTCAATTTTCAAACAACCAGCAGTCAATACATCGTTAAAAGCATCCCTTACGACTCTGTACTGCGGTTAGACCTAACGCGCCTGCCCTTTCCAGAAATGGAGGAATACGTTCTCTCGCTCCCTATCAGTGAGTCCAAACCTTGGGTAATGCAAGAGTTTATTCGCGGCAAAGAATATTGTTTTCATGCCACGGTTCGCAAAGGTAAAATCAGGCTCCACTGCTGTTCTGAGTCTTCTCCCTTTCAAATCAACTACAGGCAAGTAGACAACCTGGCTATCTACCAGTGGGTAAAGACCTTTGTCGAAGCCATGAATCTCACTGGGCAAGTCTGCTTTGATATGATTCAAACAGAAAACGGCACCGTATATCCAATTGAATGCAATCCTCGGCTGCACTCTGCTATCACAATGTTTCACGATCACCCAGGCGTCGCGAGAGCGTACCTTAGCGATGCCAAAGCCGATGAGCCACCTATTACGCCCTTACCTAGCAGCCGCCCTACCTACTGGACATACCATGAACTCTGGAGACTGCTGGACATTCGTTCTTTCTTAGAACTTAAAACATGGTGGAATAAAGTTACAGAAGGCACTGATGCTGTCCTTACGCCCGAAGATCCGCTGCCATTTTTGATGCTACACAACTGGCAAATTCCACTTCTTCTGATAGACAATCTCCGTCGTCTAAAAGGATGGGTGAAAATTGACTTTAACATTGGTAAATTAGTCGAAATTGGCGGTGACTAACTTACCATCAAACGCAGTCCAACTAAACTTAAGAACAATGGCTACTACAACAAAAAATCCGGATGCCGAAGCAAAGCAAAGAGTTTTTGACATAATGCTAACCTTCGTCAAAAGTCAGTGCCTCTATGTGGCTACTCGCATTGGCATCTTCGATCTGTTAGAGGATGAAGGACAGCAATCCGTAGAAGAGCTAGCACGACGGACAAAAACAGATCCCGAACGTCTCTATTTCATTCTTAGAGCGCTAGCACATGTCGATGTTTTAGACGAAAAACCACACAGAGTTTTTGCGCCAACCGACACTTCAAAATTACTGATTACCCACAAAGCACCTTCTGCTGGTCACCTTGTCATGCACCTGACTGAGCCAGCTCAATGGGACGCTTGGAAAGTGCTACCGGAAGCATTAGCGGCAGGCGTTGTTCCTTTTGAGCTAGCAAATGGTAAAGGCGTCTACCAATACTGCTATGACAACGAGTGGAGTAAAGATACCTTTATTAAGGCCATGAGCTTTCTCACAGGATCTCAAGTAGATGGGCTATTAGATGCCTACAGCTTTGATCAGTACGATACGGTTATGGATGTAGGCGGCGGACAGGGTGGCCTAATTGCAAGCATCGTGCGGCGATATGGCTGTAAGGGAATCTTGTTTGACCTGCCCGACGTTGCCGACACAGCAAAGCAATATATCAAAAGTCAGGGTGTCGATTTAGACTCGATAGAAATAAAAACAGGAGATGTTTTTGAGGCAGTTCCAAAGGGCGCTGATGCTATTGTTATGAAACACTTTATCTCTGCGTGGAGTGACGATGATGCAATGAAGATACTAGCCAACTGCAAAGAAGCATTGCCCAAGCAGGGTAAATTAATTCTGTTACAGTCCTTCGTTCCTGAGATTGATGAACCTAAAACCGAGGCAGATGGCATTATGCCCGGTATCTTTGCGGTACAAATTAATGTGGCAACGTCCGGCGGCGGCTGGCGAACCAAAAAACAGTTTCAAACCCTGTTTGAGAAGAGTGGCTTTCAGCTAGAGCGCATTATCAAAACCGACAACAGCCTTTCGGGAATGGAGTTTAGCGTAGCGTAGTCTCAAAGGCGTGGTTCAAGATAGTTGCCGCCCGCCTTTTCGTGGTCGTAAGGGGATAGCTGCCTAGGTGTTGTAGCCCCGATACGGTCTGCAACACTGTCAGCGGTTCCAGACTTCAAAGTGATCCGCAAATCGTTCACAACATTACCGCTACGGTCACCAAGAGGTTTCAACAGAACCCTTGATCGCTTGCCAAGCTGACAGACCACCTTTGAGTTCGGCAACGCTTTGGTAGCCAGCTTCGCGTAACCTGTGAGCTGCTGCTGCTGACTGCTCATCGCTACCACTATAGACGTAAATATCGCGTTCTATCTCAAGGTTCGCAGAGACGCTTTCTACCAGAATTGCATCGGATATAGGGACAGCACCTGTAATGTGGCCCTTAAGGAAAGCCGCTTTGCTTCTTATGTCAATGATGGTTAGCGCTGGCTCACCCCAATCGAGCCGTTTTTTGAGGTCAGATGGAGAGGCTGCTGAGTTAAGAAATTTGGGAGCAGAAAATAAACCGAATATTTTGAGCATGTGTAAGAAAACAGCAAACGCTGTAGCAAGATCTATACAGAAGTTAACGCAATCTAAGCTGAAAAGGTAATGTCTCTTTCTTTAGGCTGACAGAGGTGAAAAGCATTCAGAGACTAGCGGAAGGGATTGCATAGAAAACAGTAGTCCTAAATGAGGAATGATTCGCTGCAACGGTGAACGAAGTACCCAATGTCAATAGTATGATTCTCTATTTTATTTGAGAATGATAGAATTTTTGCGTACCGAGCCAGTTGGCGTGTTTGATTTAAAGAGGGTCGACCAACTGTGCTGACGCTGGGGCAGCTGCCAAAGCGTTATTCAAACTTAGCTATGTCAGAGGCTACGCCAGCTATATTTTGACCGGATATATCGGCTTGGGCGATGGCGGCAATATTACGATACGGATGCCTGTTGTTGCTTTTGACGATAGTGATATTTTAGCGCGATCGCAAACCGCTAACGGTGGCAATATCATGCTAAGTACATTTTTTAGTGATACCAGTCCTTTTGAGAATCCTTTCCCTTTTGAAGATAATAACAAAGTTGATATCAATGCTGACGGAGAGTTCGCAGCAGATAATATTACTATTCCTGACACGGGCTTTATTCAAAATGAACTAGCTGAGCTTTCGGATAGCCTTGTAGACATAGACACCCTGGTGCTTGGTAGCGTTGTCCACTTCGCTTTTTTCCAATCTGCTCACGAACCTCACCATGCAACAAATTCATGAGGGTTTCGATAACGCCAGCCTCTCGCCACTGCTTATAGTGCCAATAAACCGTCGAATAGGGGGGCAAGTCTTTGGGTAAATCTTGCCAGTTGCAGCCATTCTTAAGCCGGTAGAAAATACCGTCTAAAATATCTCGCTTGCTCCAGGTGGTTGGGCACGTTACCTTTTTCTTGGGAAGTAGCTTGATTAACAGCGGTTCTATAATTTCCTACTCCAGATCGCTCAGACTGCTCGAAGATGCCATAGTCGTTAGGATTCAAGGGGCTTATCAGCTTATCTCATATGCGCGAAGATGCCAAATGGGTTCTATACTGCATATCTGCGTTGACTGTGGGTTGTGATCGACGCTCCCAGAAATTGGAAAGCACGTCTTTGGATTGGAATCCCACCAATCTCTGGGCTTTCCCACACTTTTTGATACTCTCTGGTATAGATTTGTCATAAGCGTAGCTTCCTAGAACTACCAGCTCACAGTCAAATTTCGTTGGGTTGACAATGCCGTGGCAACTTGATAAGAAATTTTGTGCTCTTTCCTATTGTAGAATCAACCATAATCTGGCCATTGTGCTGAGTGATGATCTGGTAGCTGGTAGAGAGTCCTAAGCCAGTCCCTTGACCAACAGGCTTAGTGGTAAAAAAAGGATCAAAGATCTTGGTTTGAACATCTGGAGCAATGCCAGGGCCATTATCCCAGATTGCAATCGTGACAAACTCTGCTGTCATCTCAGTATCGATTGCAATAGTTGGATTATCAACCTTCCCTAAGCTCAGGGCATCAATGGCATTGGTCAGCAAATTCAGGATAACCTGATTGATCTGGTTGGCGTGACAGACAATTGGCTTAAGATCTCCGTACTGTTTGCGAATGGTAATCGGAGATTGACCCTGCAAACGGTGCTGCAGCATTAATAAGGCACTCTCGATACCCTCATTTAGGTTGACGGGTTTGAGTCCGGTCTCATCTAGTCGGGAAAAATTCCGGAGACCAAGGACAATGTCACGAATGCGCCGAGTTCCCTTTTGCATTGATTGGATGACTGCTGGCAGATCGGTTCGTAAGAAGTCTAGTTCAATCTCTTCCTCAATAGCTTGAACGGTAATGGGTTTATCAGGAAAACTCTCGGCATAGCCGTCCACCAGCATAAGCAAGTCCTCAGAGTACCTAGCAACATGGGTCAGATTGG
>JBARVS010000327.1:0-6360 GCA_049646385.1 Phormidesmis sp.
GTTTTAGCCGAGCTGGGCGTTATTATTCTGCTGTTTGAAATTGGTTTAGAATCTGACCTTAAAGAACTGATCAGAGTAGGGCCGCAAGCCGTCGTCGTCGCGATTATCGGCGTCGTTGCCCCTTTTGTTGCAGGCACTGCGGGCCTAATTATTTTTTTTAATATCAGCACTATTCCAGCCGTTTTTGCAGGCGCTGCGCTCACGGCGACTAGCATCGGCATTACCGCAAAAGTCTTAGCTGAAATGCAGCAGCTCAGCTCTAGAGAAGGTCAAATCATTATCGGCGCAGCCGTATTGGATGATGTGCTCGGCATCATTGTGCTAGCCGTCGTCGCTAGCTTAGCAAAAACGGGCGAAATTGAAATCAAAAACGTCGTCATCTTGGTCTTAGGCGCAGCGGCCTTTTTAATCGGCTCTATATTTATCGGTCGCCTGCTAAGCCCACTATTTGTTGCCCTAGTCGATCAGCTTCAGACTCGGGGCCAGCTCATCATTACATCGCTGACGTTTGCGTTTATTCTGTCCTATATTGCAGCGGCCATTCAGCTAGAAACCATTTTGGGTGCGTTTGCCGCTGGATTGATTTTGGCAGAAACCTCCAAGCGCCGAGAGCTAGAAGAGCAAATTACTCCCATTGCCGACATGCTGGTGCCAGTGTTCTTTGTGACGGTAGGGGCTCGCACCGATATCAGCGTGCTAAATCCGCTGGTACCTGCTAACCGCGAAGGCTTAATCATTGCTTCCTTTTTGATAGTAGTAGCGATTATTGGCAAAACCATCACTGGCTATGCGGTGTTTGGTCAACCCGGCATTAATCGCCTAGCAGTCGGCTTTGGCATGATTCCAAGGGGAGAGGTGGGCCTAGTATTTGCAGGGGTCGGCGCGGCCAGCGGCGTTTTGTCTGAGTCTTTGGATGCGGCGATTATCGTAATGGTCATTGTCACAACCTTTATTGCCCCTCCTTTGCTAAGACTTGTGTTTGATAGCGATGGAGAGTCAGGCGATCCCTTAGAGCCCGCTGGCAGTTTGGAGCCTGCGGCTGAAGGTATCTCAGGATCAGTGGTTTCGGTGAGCCCAACTGCTGAGCCGACTGAGACCTGATGGTCATTTTTGGGTATCTTATGGGTCTTCAAAAAATAGAACAGGGCACAAGGCTTTAATTCAAAAAAAGTTTGTGCCCTGGTAAAACGACTGCTGAGCCGCCGTTTTGCAGATTTTGCAGCTGATATCGGCTTGCTTCAGCAATCATACTTTCGCTCTGCGCTTAGGCAGCTTTTGATAAAAGGGTTAAAGGGCTGTAACGCTCTGCGTGATTTATTACTTAAGAGCTAAAAATAAAGCGGGTAAAGTTTCCAAATCCGATTAAACTCTAAGCAACATTTAACCACTGTATAAAGTGAGCATATTTACTTATGAGCATCCCCGCACTGTCCAGCAAGCTGCGCTCCAATTTCAAAATTGGCGTTTTTGACAGCGGCGTGGGAGGTCTAACGGTATTAAATGAAATGCGCAGGCAGTTGCCAAACGAGTCAGTTATCTACTTTGGCGATACGGCCCGCGTTCCTTATGGCAACCGCACCAAGGGCGAAATACTGATCTTCGTGCGTGAGATTGTTGCTTGGATGATGAGCTTAGAAGTGAAGATGATCGTCATGGCGTGCAACACTAGCTCAGCGTTGGTGCTCGAAGAGGTGCGCTCGGAGTTTGCGATTCCTATATTGGGCATTATTCTGCCCGGTGCTAGAGCTGCTGTGAAAAGCGGCCAGCGCATTGGCGTTATTTCCACTCAGGCGACCGCCCAAAGCAATGCTTATCGGCAGGCGGTTGTAGAGGTTGATCCGACCGCGCAAGTGTGGCAGGTGGGCTGCCCAGACTTTGTGCCATTGATTGAGAGCGATCGCATCCACGACCCTTACACCCTAGCGGTTGCTAAGCGCTACCTTGCTCCCTTGCTCAACGCAAATATTGATACGCTGGTGTATGGCTGCACTCACTACCCTCACCTAGCCCCGGTTTTCAAGCAGATTTTGCCCGACTACATCACCCTTGTAGATCCAGCCAAGCATCTTACTATAGCCGCCGCCCAAGAGCTAGAAATCCTCAGACTCAGACGCAGTAAGGAATTAGCTCAGGCAAGCAGCCACTCGCCAGAGGGTCGATCGGCATCGCCTGCTAACCAAACCGCTACTGAGTTTTACGTCAGCGGCGACCCTGAGCAGTTTGCGCTTGTCTCTCAGCAGTGGCTGGGCTACAAGCCTCAAGTCAAAAAAGTTTCCGTATCTACCTTAGAAACTATTTATGCAGCGGCGGTAAAGGCTAAAGAGGCCCAAGCAGAAAGGCTATCTTCGGTTCCCTACCCGTCTTCCTACGGTGATTTACATATCTGGAGTACGAGTGCTCATCCACATCATCACGACATATACCGTGAGTAAGTAACCTAAGGCGGGCAGTACAAAAGCGATGGGCTCGGCGTTAGAGAAATGGAGCATGGCGGTTGGGAAGGCAGATTAGTTAAGTTAAATAAGCAGAGCAAAAGGGCAGCAAAAGAACACTTCGAAAAGCTCGAACGAACCTCGATCTGCATCAGACCTAAAGCAAAAGCAGTAGCTGAAACGTTAGGCTAACAGCTGCCCTAAATAAGGCGAGATAATGCTGAGGCTGCCTGTTTACTTTCTAGGGGGTTTGCGCTTCGGCAGGCAAGCTCAAAAGAGCCGAAGAAAAAGCCTGAGAAGATGCCCAAAGAATTAGGTGCTTCAAACGACAAACGCCCCCAAAAATAGAGGCCCTGCGTTTGGAAGTAAACAAATGCGAGACGGAGGTAAAAGCCCTTTTACAAGAGCCATCAGGACGATACTGTAAGGTGCTGTGTCCTAGCAGAGTCCTGGTGGAGCCTTTTTTGGGTGGCTTCACTTTTAGTGTTCAACGGTTGGCTTTGCGTTTGACCTTTGCGTATAGCTTTGGCACACGCAGCTTCGCTACCTGTACTTTATGCCTATAGGCTTTTTATTCGAGGCGAGCCAGCGTTGGGAGATCTCAAACTTTTCAAAAGTCTTTTGATAAATCTACTCTAACATAAGTTTTTATTATCTGACAAGTAAATAAGGCAAACGCTTTAAAGTTTTTGTAAGGGTCAATCTATTGTGCCCAGAGCGTTATGGCATTTTGATGCATCAGTCGCTTGACCGATGGCCCCTTTACCAACGCGATCGCTTAGAATAAAAATAGACAGCTTAAAATTTCGTAACCTAATCCGCCTGAGTCGCGTATTCAATGACCTCAGCCACCTCCCTATTTACGCCCGTAGAAGCCGATCTTGCCCTCTTAACAGACAACCTTAAAAACCTTGTCGGTGCGCGGCATAAAATTCTTTATGCTGCTGCCGAGCACTTATTTGGTGCAGGCGGCAAGCGCATCCGCCCCGCTATTGTGCTTTTGCTTGCTAGAGCAACTCAGCCTGACGGCGGCATCACCGCAAGGCATCGCCGACTAGCCGAAATCACCGAAATGATTCATACCGCGAGCCTGGTGCATGACGATGTGGTGGATGAATCAGCGACGCGGCGAGGGGTGCCAACGGTTCACAGCCTGTTTGACAACCGGGTAGCCGTTTTAGCGGGCGATTTTCTATTTGCCCAGTCATCTTGGTATCTGGCTAATTTAGATAATTTGGAAGTTGTTAAGCTGCTCTCAAGGGTGATTATGGATTTGGCCGAAGGTGAGATTCGCCAGGGGCTAAAGCATTTTGACACGACGCTATCGATTGAAGCCTATTTAGAAAAAAGCTATTACAAAACGGCTACGTTAATTGCTAACAGTGCCAAGGCGGTGGGTGTTTTGAGCGATGTACCAGCGCCGATGGCTGAAAACCTCTACCAGTTTGGCCGTAGTTTGGGCTTGGCCTATCAGGTGGTTGACGATATTTTGGATTTTACGGGCTCTACGGAGGTGCTCGGCAAGCCTGCTGGCTCTGATTTGCTCAGTGGAAATCTGACGGCTCCGGTGCTTTACGCTTTAGAAGAAGTGCCCTATTTAAAGACGCTGATTGATCGCGAATTTTCTGAAGCAGAAGACTTTGAGCAGGCTATTGAGCTAGTTAACTCAAGCAATGGCATTAGTCGCTCTCGTGAGTTAGCCACTCACCATGTAGATCACGCGCTGGCGTGTTTGACTCAGCTTGCCCCTTCAGACTCGCGTCAGGCGCTAGAGGATATTTCTGAATATGTGCTGCGAAGGCTAAAATAGGTTGTTACTCGTAGGCCACCGACAGGCTTAACGTAAGGCTGTAAGCTGTGCCCCGCGCTGTTTGTTTAGGAGAGATATTAATCGATTGCTTCGCCGAGCAGCCCGGACTAGCTCGCAGCGAGGTCACTAGCTGGGCACCGCTGCCGGGAGGAGCACCTGCAAACGTGGCCTGCGGGCTGGTAAAGCTAGGCAGTGAGGCGGACTTTATCGGCGCGGTGGGAAATGACCACTGGGGTGATGCGTTAATGACGCTGCTAGCGGATATGGGCGTGGGCTGTCAGGGTGTGCAAAGGCGCAGAAAAGCGCCTACTCGTCAGGTATATGTGATTTGTAACGAAACCGATGAGGGTTCAGAAGAGAGGTTTTGCCACCCTGTTTTTGCAGGATTTAGTGAAAGCGACCCGACAGTTTTTGCAGACGCGCATCTCTTTGCAGATGCGTTGGATCTAGATCGAGTGCTGGCTGATTTTTTAGTGTTAGGGACGCTATCTTTAGCTTATGACGATACTCGTCAGTCGGTAGAGTGTGCTTTGGGCTTAGCGACGGCTCAAGAAATTCCTGTTTTGGTAGATGTTAACTGGCGTCCGATGTTTTGGCCCCAGCCAACCGCAGCGCCGGGGCGAATTTACGATCTAATTAGCAAAGCGCAGTTTTTAAAAGCGTCTGAGGAGGAGGCCGAATGGCTGTTTGGTACGACTTCTCCTGCGGCGATCGCGCAGCAGCTTCCTCACCTTAAAGGCGTGCTAGTCACGGCTGGAGCAGGCGGCTGCGAGTATTGGCTAATGGGCAATGCGGGCGCGGTTCCTGGCTTTATCGTCGATGTAGAAGAAACGCTGGGTGCAAGCGATGCTTTTACGGCTGGGTTTGTGCATCAGCTGCTACAAAAGGGGACATGCTGTATTGAAGCGGCTGAATCGGCTCGAAATGTAGTAATGTATGCCAGCGCGGTTGGGGCGCTAACGACGACTCGTCCGGGTGCGATCGCCGCGCTTCCGTCGGCTAAAGAGGTAGAGGTATTCCTGTATCTTAATGCTAAAAGTCTGGGCTAAAAATCTGGGATGGACATTAGGACAATCTATAGTATAAGAAATGGCACAAGAAATTGAGCGCAAGTTTCTGGTGATAAGTGATAGCTGGCGATCGCAAGCTGCTGCAAAGCTTTATCGCCAGGGCTACATTGCCACAGCCCGAGCAGGGCAGAGCGTTCGAGTGCGCACGGTAGGAAAGATAGGCTACTTAACTATCAAAGGCCCTACCCAAGGGCTAACCCGCGCCGAGTTTGAATATGCCATTCCCGTTAACGATGCGCAAGAAATGCTGGAAACCCTATGCTTAAAACCTTTAATTGAAAAAAATCGCTATCGCTTACCCATAGGCAACGTGGTGTGGGAAATTGATGAATTTAAAGGAGAGAATGCCGGACTCATTGTTGCCGAAGTAGAACTAGCCAGTGAAAGTCAACCTTTCGAGAAACCTGACTGGTTAGGTAAAGAGGTCTCCGGTGAGGCACGATACTACAATGCTAGCTTGGTTAAGCACCCTTATTCGCAGTGGCTTTGACTGGCCTTCTAATTGGCCTCCTAACTGGCCTTCTAACTGGCCGACCAACTCACATAAGGTAATGACTTTGCGGTTTGGGCGATCGCCTCTGCTTGCGCCACGAGCTGACCGCACGCATCCCAGGTACCGCTCAAAAACATCTGTCGAGATCCCTCACCCATTGCCACAGGTAAGATAAAATCGCCTGCGCTCACCGTCATCTCGTTGAGATCCACCGTCATCTCAACGGTTGGATCGTCAGCAATGATCTTTTGCAAAGCGGTTACGCCTTCGCTATCAGCAGTGAGGCAGGGCACGCCCATCGCCACACAGTTACCAAAAAATATTTCGGCAAAGCTTTCGCCAATCAGCGCGCTGATGCCCCATCGGGCGATCGCCTGGGGCGCGTGTTCGCGAGAAGAGCCGCAGCCAAAGTTACGATTGACCACCAGAACTTTGGCGCCTCGATACCGAGTCTGATTAAAAGGATGGTCGGCTAGCTGCTTGCGATCGTCAGCAAAAACCTGTTCGCCCAAGCCATCAAACGTGACTGCACGCAAAAAACGAGCGGGAATAATT
>JBARVS010000328.1:0-1893 GCA_049646385.1 Phormidesmis sp.
TACTGAATTCTAGGATGGATGTGGATGGCAAGTTCGATATCAATGGTGATGGCAAGGTAGAAGGCGGTGGACATCTACAAATAAGAGGCGCTCAGGTGCTAGGTGAAAATTTGGAGTTGTTTTCACAGACTTCGGGCTCTGAAAACGGTGGCTTAATCGAGATAGCTGCCGACAGCTTGACGTTAAAAGACTCAGTGATTACCTCTGCCGTTTTTGATCGTACAGACGTACCTGAATGGCCAAATTTGATTGCCTCAGGTAAGGGCTCTAGTATCGATATCAAAGTTGCCGACAGATTTACCAGTACGGGGGAAACGGCTATCACGGCTGACACCTATAGCGTTGGCGATGGTGGCGACATTTCTATTCAGGCACGGGATATTTCTTTTGTTGGTAATGCTAACACCAGCGGTTCTCTTGCGTTTTCTAACCAAGTCACGGCAGGTACTCTTGGCAAAGGGCATGGTGGTAGCATTACGCTCCGTGCTGATAGCTTATCTGCGGGTGGATCTGTCTTAATCGCAGCATCGAGCTATCAAAATATTCCTCAGATACAAGTAGGCGATGGCGGCAATATCACTCTAAACGTGGGCCAGCTTATGCTAAGAGAGCTAGCCCAAATAGGAACAGGTACGTTTGGCAATGGAAACTCTGGCGATTTGATTGTTAATGCAACTGCGGGTGTTGACATTAGCGGTGCTTACAAGCCGACGAATGTGCCAGCAGAGCTGGTGGGAAGGGCCTATTCTAGCGGTATCTTTACCACTGCGGAAAGAGGTTCGACGGGCAGCGGCGGCAACTTAACGGTGACGACGCCTCAACTGACGCTCAGTCAGGGCGGTAAGCTGAGTGCGGGGACATCAGGGCGTGGTGATGCGGGCACAATTGACATTCGCGCTAACGAAATTTTAATTTCTGATCCAGCGGTTGATTTGGATGGTGGGGTGAGCGGCATTGTGACCACTGTATCCCCTTTAGGCTCGGGCAATGGCGGGATGTTGATGATTGAGAGCGATCGCCTCCACCTGTTTAACGGTGGCCAAATTACCGCTTCTACAGACGGCGCGGGTAAGGCGGGCAATGTCAACATCCAATCAGGCGTGATAGATATTGAGGGGACTTCTGCTAACGGTTTGTTTAACAGCAGTATTTCGTCGCGTTCAAGCACGCTCGCTGATGCGGGGTCTGTTGTTTTGAGAGGCGATCGCATTAACCTTCGCGACCGAGGCACTGTATCGGTAAGCAATCTAGCGGGTGGTAGCGCTGGCAATATAGATCTAATCAGCAATACTTTGTACTTAAACAACGGTAGCGTGCAGGCCGAAGCCAATGCTGGCAGTCAGGGCAACGTCAATATTGAGAGTCGAGATGTTGCACTGCTGCGGCAGGGGAGCAGAATTACTACGAATGCTACAGGCACTGCGACGGGTGGAAACATCGGGTTAAAAGCTCCCTTAATTATTGGGTTGGAAAACAGCGATATTTCTGCCAATGCGATCGCGGGCAACGGCGGCAACATTCAACTGACGACACAGGGCTTAATCGGCTTGGCATTTCGAGAACAGCTTACGCCCCAGAGTGATATTACCGCTAGCTCAGAGCTGGGCGTCAGTGGCACGGTGACGATTGAGTCGCCCAGCGTGGAGGCTGATAGCGGCCTAGTGCAGCTACCTGAAAACCTATCGGATGAAAGCAACCAAATTGTGGCGGGCTGCGCTGCCCAAAACAACAATCAGTTTGTCAGTACGGGGCGAGGCGGACTCTCTAACAATCCTTTGCAGCAGCTGACGAGCAATCAGCCCTGGCAGGATATGAGAGCGATCGCTAGCACCTTCCCAACTTCTAACGAATCGGCTAACTACTTGGCAAATGAAGCGATTAGCCATGAAAGAG